>JBDRAP010000160.1:0-8780 GCA_043823615.1 bacterium | reverse complement strand
AGGCTGCCAATTACTGGTGACTGATTTGTGACAGTTACGATCACACTTTGGCTGTCTGTTCCTGCCTTGCCATCAGATACCTCACAGATAATGGTGTATGTGCCAGATGGCAGTGGTGATGTCCAGATAACCTGTGAGCCTGTGCCGGTGATTGTGCCGATAGTAGCTGTCCATGTGTAGGTTAACATATCATTGTTCGGGTCAGTGGCTGTGCAGGTGATGGTGGATGAACCACCCGGGGCAAGCGTTGATGTGCTTGCTGTTAGGCTGCCAATTATTGGTGGCTGGTTGGCATCCATTACAACCACCACTTGTACAACCCTCTGAGTAATTCCACCCTTGTTATCAGATACCTTGCAGCTGACAGTACATGTTCCAACTATTTGTGGTGCTATCCATGCAACCTGTGAGCTACTGCCAGTAATCGTGCCAGCATCGGCTGTCCATGTGTAGGTCAGGAAATCATTGTTCGGGTCATGAGCTGTACAGACAATAGCAGACAAACCACCAGGAGCAATCGTTACTGGATTTGCTGTAACATTGCCAATTACTGGTGCTTGATTTATGACGACTACGGTTACGCTTTCACGGCTTGTTCCACCCCTGCCATCAGATACCTCGCAAAAAATAGCATATGTACCTGATGGTAGTGGTGCTGTCCATGTAACCTGTGAGCTACTGCCAGTAATTGTGCCGGCACTATGTGTCCATGTATAGGTCAGAACATCACCATCCGGGTCATAGGCATTACAAATAATAGCAGATGTGCCAGATGGAGCAATCGTTGTTGGACTTGCTGTGAGGCTATCAATCCTTGGCAGATGATTTACGCCCATTACAACCACTACTTGGACATTTCTCTGGGCAATCTCACCCCTGCCATCAGATACCTTGCAGCTAACACTATATGTTCCAACTGGTTGTGGTGCTATCCATGCAACCTGTGAGCCAGTGCCGATAATCGTGCCAGTGCCAGATGTCCATGTGTAGGATAGAATATCACCATTTGGGTCAGTAGCTGTACAGATGATAGTGGATGTGCCAGTCGGGGCAACATCTGTTGGGTTTGCTGTGAGGCTATTTATCACTGGTGATTGGTTTGCAACCACCACATTTACAGTCATGCTATCTATTCTACCCTTGTCATCAGACACCTTGCAAATAATGGCATATGTGCCAGATGGTAGTGGTGCTGTCCATGCAACCCGTGAGCCAATACCAGTAATTGTACCGGCATTAGCTGTCCATGAGTAGGATAGGGGATCATTGTTCGAGTCAATGGCTGTGCAGGTAATGGCAGATGTACCAGTTGGGGCAAGTATTATTGGTTCAGCCCTAAGGCTGCTGATTAATGGTTGGTTCATTATCCTTTGGTCAAGTTTTTTTATTCGTTCCTTGATTACACTTGGCAAGCCGATGCTGAATTCAGCGTAGCTAATATTGGGAAATACAGAACCACAAAGGCACAGAGTTAGAAAGGCACAGAGAATCACGGAGCAAAGAGCACGAAGATTAGAGGACATAAGGGTACAGAGGAGGAACTCAATGGATGGAATTGCTGCCTCTTTCATCCCATTTTGTGTTCTGCAAGGACATGAGTGTTTTATCCTCATTTATTTCCTCCAAAGTAATATGTTAACCCAATGTTCAGGACAAAATCAATGCCCTTTTCCATTTCCTCTGAATCCCTGTCTTTCAGGCTAATGTAGGCAGGTCCTATGTCAAAACTTACTCCAAAATCAGGTGCAGTCAAATACTCACCACCAATAAAGGTAAGAATAGCAATACCTGTGCCCTCTGAAACACTTCCCTTGAATCTTAAATGAGATACCTCTCCCCCACAAAAAAGAACGAGCTTGTCTCTGAGGCTAAGGTTATAATAATACCTTGGTCCAATGGTCAAAATATCCTTTCCCAATTGCGTCCTGATCTCAACGGTATTTTTAGAATTTATCGCATATTTCAGACCAAAACCAGGGTAATTAAGCCCTATCCCCCATTTTTTATCCAAAGAGGAAGCACCCTTGGCAGATGAAGCCAATGCCACTAAGGGAAAAATAATTAATAACCACATTATAATTAAAGCTATTCTCAACATACTTCACCCCTGTAATTAGAAATCATTAGATTTGTTGCCAAATAAGCACAATTTTGTTATAATCTCAAAATCCATGTAACCATTCAGCTATCTAAATGTGTAAGATGAGGAGAGCTGGAGAAAGGGGAGAACAGGGGAGAATCCAGAATTAAGAATATTCTGACTCCTATTAATCTTCTCCACTTCCCCATTTCCCCCTTTTCTCCTTTTTTACACCTGAATAGTTACGAATTCATGTGATTATCGTTTATTTCGCACCAAATCTATTGTACACAATGGATCTCCAACTATTACATTCTGCCAGCTTAGGTATGGGGTAGCCAGATAATAGCTTTCTGCCAGATTATACCCATTGGTATATGCTGTAAAAAGGATATGCGGATGTGTACAGGATTCAAGGTATGGCTCGTAAACATAGGCATCTATTCCAGTAACCCCTTCCCTAATTAAATCGCCAGCCAATGATTGCGGGCTTCCTCCATGGTAAGATAACAGATTCTTGAATGAACCACCAGGTCTCCAGCGTTTTGGAGGCTCATCAAATGTCCTCCCGCTTGAGGAGACAAAGGTTACGGCTATTGCTCCCGGCAGCCACCTGTTATGGAGAAATCGTATTCCGTCAGCCTCAGGGTCATTTGAACCCCAGCCGCAATACCCAATAACCCTATCCTGATGCATCAGGTATTTTTTGGTATCATCATAACAAGTCTTGAATCCGCATCTTTGCAACCCAATCCACGCTGTTTTTATCCATGTATTGCCTATGGAATGCTTAGTAGTTGCATCTAAGACAAACACTGCCCTGCTTTTTTGTCCCTTTGCCTGCACAGGAACATATCCTGCCTTCTGTCTCCTGTCCTTCCCCTCCTGCATCCCTCTCTGTTCCACGAGGGAATGACAACCACGATCAATAAGTGCCATTATATCCCTTATTGTGTATCCGGTCAATCGGGTAACAAGATAAATAGGATATTCATGACTGTCAAAGTGATTATAACCCCCAAGATAATAAGGATTTGGCACCACCCCATCAATACCATAATAGCGGCAAAATCCATAGATATTCACAGGCATATTCCCTTTAAGCAGGGTTAACTCCGAGTCAACAGATGACCTGTTTCCCTGCAACCCCTTTGTGCCACCTATCCTGAGTGGTATGCCTTTGGTTAAAACAATATACGCTATTTGTCCCACAAGATTATTATCCTGAAGGTATCTGGCAACAGGGATCATAATCTTTGATTCATAGGTCAGTCTGGTAATAGTCTCTGCTGTTGAACAACGGATATAACAGATATTTTGCGTAGGAATATTCCTTTTTTGTTGATAATATTTACCTATTGCTTTTGAGATACGGCTATATTCATTGATTACCACCAGAACCTGTGATGAACCAGTTGCATAAAATAGAGGCAAACTATTCACAGCTTGGCTGTAGCAATTGATGATGGTAGTTGAGTTTTTACTCTGTGCTTCTGCATTTCCAGATAAAAAATACACGACAAAGAACATAAATAACAATATTTTACTCATAAATAATCTCTCTATCGCATCCATAACATATGTAAAATTCAGAAGTTACAGCTAATTTTTCAATGAAAAACTCAAAATCACCCTAAGGAAGCAACTGACATTCAAATATGCCGATAATGGAGTTTCATCTGTCATCCCCTTGCCTTGGAATTTTTACAATAAATTGTTCGCCATCAATATCATTGATAAATTCAATATTGGGCTGCTCCTCCAGAGATCGAGTAATTCCTGATCCCAAACCACTATAGGACATTGCCTTGCTACAATAACTGACAAGCAAATTATTACGAGCAACTGCATTTCCCAGTTTAATATTTTCTACAGTCAAACCATTTGGTAACTTACCAGGACTGATTATTTCTATGCGATTATCGAAAATAAATAAACGAATTGGTGAATTTCTCAAATAGTCTCTGTGAACTAAGGCATTTTGCAGTATTTCTTCGATAACGATTTGAGATATTTCCATAATTCCCAATGAATTAAAATTTTGACCTTGTTGAGTATGCCTTAAATTTTTATTAAAAAAATATACTCCTGCATCAAACAACTCAGGAATTGTTCCTTGTATATTAAGACTTTCCCTGTAATCTTTCCCGCCGATGCTATTTCCAAAAAATGAAACAGCTTTGATTAAAAAATTAGGTTTATATGCTTGAGGATCTTTTCCAAAAAAAAGAAGCCCGCCAAGTGTAAGCCTTTCATCCTTCAACACACCTAAGTTTATCAGTAACTGTTCATCAATATTAGAGATGCCTTTCTTAAAAGTAGCTATGTAATTTTTAATTTTACTTAAATCAACATCTTTAATTGAGGTGCTTTCAACAATCATTTCATCTGCATATAGGCTTCCGGAACTTTGATAGAATCGTAATATTTCATCTTTATCAGTAAGCAACCGTTTAGTAGATCCTTGTCTTGTATAAATATGTCCTTTAGTATTATATGGCTTATTGCTGCCTTTGGGAATTGAGATTATTAACAGAAGTTTATCTTCTATCAAAATTGTATCGGTTATAATTTGCAAAAAAGGCCTGATTAAGTCATTGGATATATTCGCTATTTTATTGTCAATATCATCCTGTTGTTCTCTTGTGAGTCCAATTATTTTGTAGGTTCTATCCTGAATTCCAAAGATAATATTTCCACCTTCTGTATTGGCAAACGACACAATTTCCTGAAGAAGGGACTCTTGATCAATTGTATCTTGTTTAAGCTCAACCCTACTATTTTCCCCAGCATTAATTATATCAAGTAATTCCATTGCATTCATTTTCTTAAACTCCATAATTCGTAAATGTTTTTACGACGGTTAAATGCCTCTTCCCCGCCCTCCATAATTATTACAATTTGCTTTTGAGTATCATAATCATCAATTGTACCATCACTAACCTCAATCTTTGATTCCAAATATTTACATGAGATTATTTTTTCACTATCCCCAAGCACCGGAATATTGGCATTATGTGTAGCAAATATAAACTGCATTTTACCTTTTAATGATTTAATCGCTTTAATTACATCTTCGTAAATAGTTTGATTATCCAAATCATCTTCGGGTTGGTCAATAATCAGAACATCGGTCTCTTTTTGGGCAAGAAGAAATAGTATCAATGCTGTAGCCCTTTGTCCGAGAGAATGATCTCCTAATGGTTTGTTATTGTATTTAATAGTAAATTTATCTTTAACGCGAAATACTAATAAATCGAAAATATTTTCATAAAATCTTTTCTTGAACTCAGCTGACAGACTCTCGCTGATATTCAAATTGGAATTTATATTTTCCATGTCTCTGTATATTTCGATAAAATCTTTATACCGGGAAGTGATACTATCGTAGGTTACATCTCTTATCCCTGTCCCGGTAAATACATTCTTAAGTTTAGCCTTAAAAACATCTTTTCTCCCTTTATATTCAACAGAGATTGAAAGGGCATTCTCGTATTCATTAATTCGCGACACCTCTTTTTCAAGTATTTGATACTCTTCATGCCATAACCCATTTAGTTTCGAAATGTTATTATTTAATAGAGCATGGTATTCAATTTTCTTTTTTTCTAATTTTACTATCTCTGCCAGCTTTAATTTAGATATTTCAATATGTCTATTGAGGCTAAGAAATTCATCCGGATTAAGATTTGGAATATTTATATCCCTTTTTATCCTTGCGAACTCTTCTTTAAGGGTTTCCTTTTTTTCTTGTAATTTTTTATAAAGTTCTTTAAATGCGGACTCATATTTTTCTGTTTCAGATTTTATGATATTTAATTTATTAAACTCATTTACAAACTGCTTAAATATCTTTTCTGCTTCAAAAAAAATGTCTTTATTTTCTTCGGATCCAAATGTTGTTTGATTAAAAAATGGCAGAAAATTATTTATAATCTCTTCGGTCTCATTCTTAAATTTAAATACTTCCTTCAAAAACTCATTAAATCGTGATACATCAGAATCAAATCTGGTCTGTTGGCGAAGTTTGTCTTCCACCCCTTTTTCTTTATATAACTTCAGTTTGTATTCAGCATCCTTAATGCTTTGACTAATCTCCTTTTTTAGTTCATCAAGATTGTCTATTTTTTTTGAAGCAGTTATTATGTCTTTGATTTCTATAACTTTCACTGTTATTCTTGATTTTATATTTTCAAGTTTATTGCCAATAAGTTTTTTAATCAGATCTGCTTCAAAATCAATGTCTTTATTTGACAAATCTTTCTGCCCGAAGTAAACAGGGGCATTAAATACCGTATCTATATTTTGTTCAATCCGCACATTATTTTCAAAAATATTCTCCTTCTGTCCGTATATTTTTTCAATCCTGTATTCTTTTTTATGTTTATTTACAACCGTAGTGATAACTTTCCCGCCACTTTTCAGAACATGCTCAATAAGACTGTTTTTATACACAAAATCTGTTTTCCCTACAGGCATTCCAAGCGTATATCGAAGAATTTCAATTATTGATGACTTCCCGCTGCCTCTAATACCTATGAAATTATTCAATTCAGGAGAGAAATTTATTTCTGTGCCACCCAATAATCCACCTATAAATGATATAGATTTTATATAAGCGTTTTCAGATAAAGGTGTTATATCTGAAATTCGGCTTTCTTTGTCAATAAGTGCATATTTTATGGCTTCAAAATTAAAGTCTCCGATTTTCATGTAACATTCTTTATTGACTTCTTTCTGCTTACCACATACTCCAACCTCATCAAGTCTTTTTGGATCTGACCCTTCCACAAAAGCAGGAAGCTCTTTTTCGCTTCCAAACCATTGTATTAATCTATCTCTCAGATCATTTGTTCTCAATTTTTGAAATGCAAGGACATTACGATTGAATAGTTCGTCTGTAGCAAGCTGTTGTATCCTTCCACCATCAAGTTCATTGCAAAAACCATTTTTCTGTTCAACATGTGCCATAATAATAAATGAATCCCTGCCGTCTTTTCTATGTTCCTCAAGTTTTTTAAACAAATCCACAAGGTTATATTTACATCTTGTATTACTGTTTTCACGATTAGCCATTCCTTCAAATGCGGAATTAATAAACTGCTCAATGAAGTTATCATTGTTTTTTATCCATGTTTTGTATTCAAAAGAAATCAAGACATGAATACCATTTGAACCGTCATTTAGTGATAATTCTATGCCCGGTAACAGATAAATGCCTTGTTCAAGACTTTTTTTGCGAAGTGCTCTATACTCACTTAAATCAAATTTATTATGATTGGTAATAACGCCAATACCTATATTGTTTTGTTTTAACCTCCCAATATATGACACAATAAAGTCGTTCTCTTCACCATCATATAAAAACTCTCCTCTATCAGCCCTTGTATGCAGATGAAAATCAGCTTTCAGCCAAACACTTCCATTCTTAAATAATTCCATACCACACCACCTTCAAATTACACACCAGCATCTTTCATTATACAGGACGGTTTAATTTTTGCAATTATTCCAGCTAAAACCCTACCAGATAAAGAAGCAAGCCACAAGTCAAACCAATAACAAGGTTTATCATTTTTATCAATGCAGCATCCCTTGGTGCATAAGATAATAGAGGCAGCATACCATGACCATCCTGGATAATGGCACTTGTTAAAAGCACAGAGAAGGGGATAACACCTTGGGCAAACATTACTACAAAGATAAGATGCGGACCTGATTCAGGGATTATACCAACCAAAGCGGCAATAAGGATTATCCAAACCATATGTGTCTGTGCAAAGGATTCTAAATTCCAATGTTTAAGCCCTGTATCTACTACAATCAGGGCAAGGAAGCTCCATAAAAATACCCGCCATAAATGCTTTTTGACAATATGTTTCCAGATATGTTCCTCAAGATAATGCTCTGAAACAGTTAGCACAATAAATAATGCAAGGATAGTAACTGCAACAATTGATCCTCTTTCGATAGCACTCTCTTCTGCAGCTATTACCCCATTAACCAAACAAAGGAGAAATATCAGGAATATAGATAACAGGAGAAATCTGACAAAGGTAATCTTCTTAAGATGTTCCCAAACACCTTTCAAGTCAAGGGTTTTACACCCTGCATCTTCCAGATGCAATTCAGACAGCTTACACACAAGACAGGGCTTAATCTTTAAGAGTGGTGCTAATTTATCAATTAGACAGCCACATATAATACCCAGGATAAAAAGTATACCAAACAGGATTAATGCCTGTCTGGGAAACATTGCCAACATGACAAATGCCTCATCCCCAGAGGCAGCAATCATGCTTCCTGCCATTGCCCCAAAGCCTAAAAGCCCGTGAACATAAAAAGAGACATTCATAAAGGCACCCAGACACCCGGGCGTAGTGGCAATGAATGAAGAGATGATGTATTGCCTCCAATAACCACCCTTCATCAACAGGCTTAACCTTCCTCGAGTTAAAACCTCAATATAATCAACAAGCATCATCATTACCAAAACAAAGATGGTTATTATTAAGGCATGTTCTAATTGTTCCATGGTTTCTCCTGTAAATAATGTGGTTCATAATTATCTACTGCTGACAGAGAGGGGTAATGGGTCAGTGAAATGGAGGAAATTGAACACACCCCCTCCCCATGACAAATACCCACTCCCCGTTCACTGCGTCTCCGCGAGAGATACTTCTGTCTTTGCCAGCAATGG
>JBDRAP010000159.1:0-2893 GCA_043823615.1 bacterium | reverse complement strand
CATGCAGGAGTACAACAGAAATATTTCCCCAAAAATAAGAATATATTTTTTAGAATAATATTTTATCTTATATTTGCTTTATCAAAGAAAATTATTTGTAATGCTCAGCCAGTTAAAGAAAAGATTATGGAGTATGGAATAAATAGTAATAAGATTTTTTCTATTCCAGGCTTTACCTTGAGATATTTACGGTTTGAGCAGGTAGTATTGACTGAGGGGATAGAGGTGTTTTTTCAACGGCATGATCCAGTGCTATTTTCATATATCTGTTTTTTTGAAGAATATACAGTGGATGTGTTCCTTGATGTTATGGAGGAGTTAAAGAAACGATATCCAATGATTGGTTTTATGTTGGTATTGCGGGTTGAGGATAATAAAGATGAGTTTTTGAGGACAATAAAAGAAAGGAATCTCGAGAATAGCATCTGTTTGAGCAGCAATCTATCACATGATGAATTTTTAACATTGGTTCGACGGACAAAGATGTATATAAGAACCCCACCAGATGGTATTTGTTCGTCTGTTTTAGAGACTATTGCGTTAGGGGTGCCTGTAGTAGCATCAAAAAATGAGTGTAGACCACAACAGGCTGTTTTATTCCGTTTTGGGGATAGGGACGATATGTTGGAGAAAATATTATATGTTTTGAATAATTATGAAGAGGTGAAAGCTGGCATGGTTCTTACATGGAAGGATTCGCTTGATGAAGAGGTGGATTTGTTGATGTTGTAGGGATTGGTATTGTGCTGCAGCAACCTTTAGGTTGTAGATTATCACAGGCTAAGCCTGCGACTACCAGTGATTGATATGCATTCATAAAAGGAGAAAATGTTAATGAAACAAATAACTCAAAATCCAAAGGGTGAAGTTAAGATTGAAGATGTTCCTATCCCTGCCTTAAAGGATGGATGGGTATTGGTAAAGAATGTCTGTTCCTTGATTAGCGTTGGTACGGAAAAGATGATTGTTGAGTCAGCAAAAAAGGGGTTGCTCCAGAAGGCAATGGAAAGGCCGGAGCAGGTGCGGCAATTACTCGAAAATATAAAAGAAGAGGGAATTGTTGGTACATATGAGAGGGTAAAGGCAAAGCTTGAAACACCTGATCCTCTTGGGTATAGTACTGCAGGGGTGGTTGTAGCTGTTGGAAAAGGGGTTGAGGGTGTGAAAAATGGGGATAGGGTGGCTTGTGCTGGTGCTGGTTTGGCGAACCATGCGGAATATATCTGTGTTCCCAAAAACCTATGTGTCAGGATTCCTGAAGGGGTAAGCTTTGAGGATGCATCATTTACTACACTTGGAGCTATTGCCTTTCAGGGTGTAAGACAGGCTCAGGTTAGTATCGGAGAGAATATTGCGGTTATAGGGTTGGGATTATTGGGGCAATTAACAGTGCAAATCTTGAAGGCTGCTGGATGTCAGGTATTTGGTATAGATGTAGATGCGCAAAAGGTAGAATTGGCAAAAGGGTTAGGGGCAGATATGACTGGAGTTAGGGGCAGGGAAGAGATAAAGACTATGGCAGCAAATTTTTCTCATGGTTATGGGGTGGATGGAGTAATTATTACAGCTTCAGCTGCTACAAATGATCCTATAGTACTTGCTGGGGAGATATGCCGGGATAGGGGACGGGTGATAGTCGTGGGTGCAGTAAGCATGGATGTGCCCAGAGAGAATTATTATATGAAGGAATTGAGTGTATCCCTTTCTCGATCATATGGTCCTGGAAGATATGATAAGATTTATGAGGAAAAGGGATTAGATTATCCTATTGGTTATGTTCGTTGGACAGAGCAGAGAAATATGGGAGAGTTTTTGAGATTAGTGCAGCGTGATGCTATTTGCATAGAGAAAATGATTACCCATCGATTTAAGATGATTGATGCTTTATCTGCATATGATGTCATTATGGCAGGCAAAGAAAATGTTATGGGTATGATTATTACCTATGGGGACACAACCGCAGGGATAGTCTTGTCAGAAGGATTGCCCATTTGTGGGTGTCCGATTACAGTGGAACAAGAAAGGAAGTCTCGTATATCTGCAGATATGATTGGGGTTGGATTTATTGGTGCCGGCAGCTTTGCTCAAGGGTTTCTTTTGCCGCATTTTAAGAAGATTGCTGAGTTGAAAGGGGTAGCTACAGCTACAGGGATTAATGCTAAGGCTGTAGCCAAGAGGTTTGGTTTTCAGTATTGTACCACAAAGGGAGAGGATATTTTTAGTGATAATCAGATAGATGTGATAGGAATTGCTACCAGACACAACCTTCATGCTTCTTTGGTGATGGATGGAATAAAGCATAAAAAGGCGGTCTTCGTTGAAAAGCCCTTGGCTCTATCTATTGAAGAACTCAAACAAATCGTAAGCCTTCAGCAGGAGATGGATGGCAGGGTAATGGTTGGATTTAATCGTCGATTTTCTCTCTTGACTCAAAAGGTAAAGGAGTTTTTCTGTCATAAAACAGAAAGATTAATAATGCACTATCGGATTAATGCTGGTTTTATTCCGAAAAATAGCTGGGTTCAGGATCCTGATGAGGGAGGGGGACGAATTATTGGTGAGGTATGCCATTTTGTTGATCTATTGCAATATCTGAGTGGTTCAGAGCCTGATATGGTTTATGCTGTTTCACTTCCTATCGAAGGTAATGTGGTTGCAGATGATAATCTGGCCATTACAATTATCTTTAAGGATGGCTCTGTGGGTATGATTAGTTATATCGCTTGTGGGGATAGCAGCTTTTCAAAAGAGATGATTGAGATCTTTGGAGAAAAGTCTGTAGCAGTAATTGACAACTTTGAAAAGGCTACTTTAGTGAGAAATGGAAAAACAAAAGAGATTCGGCTAAAACGGGTAGATAAAGGGCATGAGAAAGAAGTGAGTGAATTTATAA
>JBDRAP010000158.1:0-4963 GCA_043823615.1 bacterium | reverse complement strand
CCAATACCCAAGTCTTGAGCTGTTTTTTGTTTATTGCCATTATTTAAGACAAGCACTTTTTGGATAGCCTCTTTTTCCATATCATCTAAGGATGTTTCATCAGAGAAGGCTAACCATGATTGTGTATTCAAGGGTTCATCTGGTTTAGAAATCGCAGTGGCAGGAAGGATAGCAGCTATCTCATCAGCTGAAATGAAATTATTTTTTGCCTGCAGTGCAGCTCGATAGATAATATTCTTAAACTCTCTCACATTTCCGGGCCAGTCATAATCCTGCAATCGCTTAATACCACCAGCTGTTATATGAGTAATATTTTTATCAAATTGAGAGTTTACCTGGTAAAAAAAATATTCAGCTAAGGCAGGAATGTCATCTTTTCGTTCTTTTAATAATGGAAGGTGTATTTGAAACAGAGAAAGTCGATAATAAAGGTCTTCACGAAATGTTTCATCATCTATTGCTTGTCGCAGATTCTTATTTGTAGCAGCAATTATTCTGATGTCAATTTTAATTGATTTTTCACTTCCAATCCGCATAATCATGTCATCTTCTAATACCCGCAATAATTTTGCCTGCAGGAACATTTCCATATCTCCAATCTCATCAAGCAGGATTGTTCCACCTTGAGCTAACTCTATCTTTCCCTTTCTTGTTCGATGAGCTGAGGTAAAAGCTCCCTTTTCATGTCCAAATAATTCACTTTCTGCCAGTTCATGAGGTATTGCAGCACAATTAATTGCTACAAAAGCCTCCTTATTTCTGGGACTGTGATCATGAATAGCTCTTGACACAAGTTCTTTTCCTGTCCCTGTTTCTCCCTGGATAAGGACAGGAACATTTATGTTTGCTGCCAATTCTATAGCCTGATAAACCTCACGCATTCGATGAGAATCTCCAATCATTCCATAAAATCCCTGCATATATATCTCATCCCCCTTATTCCAATGTTGTTTAGTTTAGCACAGGATACGCCTGTTGTCAATATCTTTTCAGCAATTTTCATCTAAATAAAGGATAGTGTCCCAGAATAACTTAAATTAGCAGGGACAAGGGAGTAGCACCCCTGTCACCCTTGCAGCTACATTGTGATCACCTCTTGTGTGTTAGATTCTTGTAGCTGTAACACTTGTGGTTGCCTCTTGTTTTTGGACAGTATGAATTAAATGAGTTGACATTTACCCTATTTTGGGATATAATAAGCTGATAATTACGATGCATGTGGTCGTTGCTGTCTCTACTGCTGGATTCTGACTCTTGAATTCTGCATACCTGAATAATTACAAGGAGGAAACGCTATGAGATTATTACAACAACTTATTCTCGTTTTATTTCTGCTATCTTCTGGAGGTAATATATGGGCAGAACCAATACCATTTCAGGAGTATGAAATGTATCCCATTTTAGGGACAATATGTGCCCAACTTAAGGAACAGGTTGACAAACATAACTCTAAAATCCTTCATGTTTCCCCAGAAAACAGCTATTATTTTGATGTCAGAGGGACAAGGCTATTTATTGATAATATAGTTACCTATAGTCGATATCCTGTTAATCCGGTAAACGATATAGATAATCTTAGAAGATACTTGGGATTTTTATCCCATAGCCTTTACATAGGAAATTCAGAAAAGGAAAAGAATTTTGAGCTTGAATTGATTCGCACCTATCCGTCAAATCTCTATAAGTTTATATTTGATATTACAGATAAAGACTTTAAGCAGAATAGCGATATCTATAATGCAAACAGTATATCTATTTATATCTGTAACTTGAGTGAGATTAGAATAGACAATAAAGCCCCTATGAAGGATAGTGAGTCAACACTGGCTCTGTATTTTGATCATGAAAACCGATTGATTGGATATGATTTCCTTGGAAGTGAAGAGCTTCAACGCAAGGTATCAAGCAGGAATAAACTCCAAAATAGCAGAATAAAAAAGGATTGGAGCCTGACTGGTTGGCAAAATTATATTTATCTCCCCATAGATATAGGAATATGTGTAAAGCAAACAGTTGGAGAGGTGATCAAGGCACCACTTCATCTGGTATTAGTACCAATAGCAAACTTTATATTAAACGATATTGAGTTTTCAGATAAACCGTTGGAAAAAATTGGTCATGCCCTGAAGTTAGGTGTAATGACATCTAAAGAGGACATTAAAGAAATCAAATATATCTGGCTATATCGCTTTAACAAACTCAATCATCAGCATAAACTAAAAAACCTACCCTTAAATTTTATTTGTGAGCCACTTCGTGAGCTGCCCCTTATCGGTGACCATATTCCAAGAGACAGTCATTATTCTCCTATGGGTACGCAAACACCAGGGTATCTTTTTATCTCCCGAGGCATCTATGGCGGTTCAGCAGAGGAACAGGATACAAAGAATTGGGAACAATTCATGAAGAACATATTAATAGAGGATATTAATACCAAGGAAAAGGCAGCTATCAATGAATTGAATACCAATAATAGAAAATCCGTTCAAATTCAGACAAAGACAGAACAGACAGTAAGGAGATTGCAGGAGAATAATAATGAAAAATTACAGGTTTGTTCTATTCCCTATCGATATGGCAGTATTCTGGATATTCTCTGGAGCTTACTTAACATATCCAGTGGCTTTGGATATGAGATGGCATATCATATTGTAAACGAATACGAAATTGGTTCAGGGGATGTTATATTCCTTACAGGTCACAGTGGAGGTGTACAACGATGTCTGGTAGCAGAAAAGCTATTATTAGAGAATCAGATACATACCCAACGAAGGGTAGGACTGGCTGGTCCATCTCAGGGAATTGTATATTGGTCAAGAAAAACAGATAACCAGAATTATATCACTTTTCTCAACCAAAACCATGATTATATGGATATTGTTTCTAACTTAAATATCCCATTAGACATAATCATTCCTACTAATTGGATATGGAGAAGAAATGAAGAGAAAATAAAGATTGCAGACCCGACCCTGCGGCATATTACCCCAGGTCTTATTGATCCAAAAACAAGAATTCCTGCCTCTGGATACCTTGGCAAGGAATATATCAATTTCTTTTCTAATAGCTATGTAAGCGAACAATTGACTGAATCTGTAAATTTACCTGTTGAAAAAACATGGTGGGAACAAACAATGCCACAAATATTCAAGCAGAAGTCAGAAGTCAGGACTCAGAATCCAGAATAGAGACAGAATAAGCATCTGATAATTTGCTAAAATTTCCTTAACGCATTGTAACAAGATAACTTGAACATATTCTTGTTTTCCTGTCCTCATTAATAAACGACCACAAATGTCACAGCTACAAGTTTTCACGAATAGCTGTAGCTACAGAGTGTCAGGGGTGCTACCCCCTTGTCCCTGTCTTGATTAGCTTTGACTACAAGCAGATTTTTTTATTCTGACTCCTGACTTCCTAACTTCTGACTTCCTGCTGCCTTGCCAAAGAAAATTCTTGTGTGATATTAGAAAGTATGGTATAATAATTTGTGAATTATTGGAGTGCGGAGGAGAATAAATGGCAAGGCTTTATGATGTTGATGCTCACTTTAAGTTAGAAACAGATGGGCATAACCTGTATCTGACTGTCCATCCACCTGCTGGAGAAGGCAAATGGGTGGGGCTGGATGATGTTTTGGAAGAGATTAGAGATATACCCAATATCTCTATTGACCTTAACTTAGTGAGTCAGATAGTAAATGATTCCACAGGGATTCCGATTAAAATCGGCAAGATGAATCATGGGTTTGAAGAGGGGAAGGTGCTGGTCGAGGTTACATATGATGAGCTGCGGGCATATCTTACCCTGCCAGGGAATGTTCCTTTAGATATAATTGAACACACTCTTCAGGAAAAGGGTGTTGTGGTAAATATTGATGAACATGCCATTGTTAATGCCATTCAGCAGCAGATATATAATACCCCAATCCTCATTGCTCAAGCAATCATGCCTGTTCCAGGAGAGGATAGCGAGGTAGAGTTCAATTTTGAGAAAACCAAAAAGATTCATCTTAAAGAAAAAGAAGATGGCAGGGTTGATTTTCGGGAGCTTGGGATTATTGATGTTGTCCATGCAGGTGATGTTCTGGCAGTAAAGACCCGTCCAAGTAATGGTGTTACAGGGATAACAGTAACAGGTAAGGAGATCCCCGCCAGAAATGGGATAGATAAAAATCTGCCATCCGGAAGAAATACAGAGTTAAGCAATGATGGATTGACACTTAGAGCCACAATCGACGGACAAGTAGTCTGGAAAAATAATCGTATCCATGTTGAATCTGTCCTTGAGGTAAAAGGGGATGTAGATTATTCTGTGGGAAATATTGATTTTCCCGGTTCAATCATTATTCGTGGAAATGTACTGGATGGATTTATGGTAAAATCCACAGGCAATATTGAGGTTCATGGCTGTATTGAAAAGGCTTTTGTTTCGGCTGATGGAAATATCCTTGTAGATGGTGGAATTATTAGCAAGGGTGATGGAAATGTGCGGGCAAAAGGAACTATTTGGGCAAACTTTATTGAGCATGGCATTGTTGATGCCGGCGAGGATGTTATTGTTAATGAATCTATAAGATATAGTCAGGTTGATGCAAAAAAAAGGGTTATTGTTCAGGGAAAAATAGGGGCAATACTTGGTGGGAGGATTCGGGCAGGGGAAGAGGTTAATGCTAAGATAATTGGAACCCTGACCGAGGCAAAGACAGAGATTGAGGTAGGAGCCTTGCCGCTGATCCGTGAGGAAATATATCGACTTAAGCAAGAATTGGCTGATGATGAGGAAAGATTTCATGGAATAGAGCAGGGGATAAAATTTCTCTTAAATCTAAAGCAAAAATTAGGTGATGATTTTCCTGAAGAAAAGGAACGATTGCTTGTCCAACATATCGAAGCAAAGAATATGCTCAAGGAAAAGATATATACTATGAGTATGTCTTTACCTGCCTTAGAGAGTGATATTC
>JBDRAP010000157.1:0-2822 GCA_043823615.1 bacterium | reverse complement strand
TATCACCCTTGAAAAAATTGAAATCTCCCCATCCCCCCTTCATGAGATAAAACAAATGACCCCTTACCCGCTTTACGCCCTCCTACTGGTAGTTTTATGGCGTAGTATAGAATTCAATTTTGCTTTATCGAATATTCAGAGCTCAAAAAAGTACTTGACAATAATACAGCTATTATGGTATCATTATTTGCTAATATAATGAAGTATTGACTTAATTTTACGAAAAGACAAGGGTGTCTTATCGAAAAGAGAAGACACTTTTTTGTGTCTTTAATAAGGGGTAGGGAATTAACATGAAAAAACCAGAAATCGTGATCTTTTGTTGCTATAATTGTACCTCCAGCGATGATGTTGATTCTATTGAGAGATATGAAGCTGCAGATATTCGACTGATTAAGCTGCCATGCTCTGGCAGGCTTGAAGTGCTTCATATTCTTGAGGCATTTGAAACAGCAGCTGATGGGGTGATTGTGTTAACCTGTCTTGATGGGAAGTGCCGGTCGCTTGTCGGAAATAATCGTGCCAAAAATAGGCTTAAACTGGCAAAGAAATATACTTGTGAGATAGGTCTTGGACAGGAACGACTATTAATGAAACAAACCTCATCAGAGGATAAACAGGTGTTGTCTGAGGCTGTGGATGAGATGATTGTCAGGATAAAAGAGATGGGACAGAATCCATTACGGTAGTCGCACCTTTTATAGGTGCGTTAATTCCGATAGGTTAAAACCTACGAATACCAACTGACTGTCCAAAAAAGGAGATTATTAATATGCCGGAAAAATATCATATAAGCGTAACACCAACACCATCAAGGTTTACGCCCGTTGGCAAGGTATCTGCTATTGAACGGGATGGTTGTTTTGGGTGTGCTAAGTGTGCCAAGAAATCATGTGTCTATGATGTGTATAAAAACCGCAGCTTTGACTCAAGACAATTGGCAGATACCATTGATTATTTGTGCAAAAATTGCTTCCGTTGTGTTCAGGAGTGCAAGGGGAGATTATTTTCAAGGGCAGTAAACCCTGAATATAAAAGGCTTGGGGATTCATACTGGAAGCCGGATATTATTGCTACTACATGGTATCAGGCAGAAACCGGCAAGATCCCGGTCTCTGGTGCCGGCTATCTGGGACCATTTACAGGTCATGGCTTTGATTCCATGTGGACAGATATGTCTGAGATTGTCAGACCCACCCGTGATGGTATCCATGGCAGGGAATATATCAGTACCAGCATTGACCTTGGCAGGAAATTAATCAGGCTTGAGTTTGACAAGAATGGCTGCCTTGTCTCTAACCCGCCGAAAGTCGCAAGCATTCCTATGCCAATCATCTTCAATACCTTGCCATTTGGTAACATAAGTAAGAACCTGAGGCTATCCATGGCTAAGGCTGCCAATAAATTGGGCATTCCTATGATAATTGAGGCAGAGGAATATTTTGATGAGCTTGTTCCATACAATAAAATCATGATGCCGCAGTTTACCATAAAAACATTTGAAACACATAAAGAATTGCTCAAGCAGGTAAGGCTGGCTGAGTTTATATACGAAGAAAATATCATGAAATATGTTGCTCAGGCAAAAGAGATTAACCCTGAGCTAATTGTTTCTGTAAGGGTCAGGCTCGATAAAAACGCAGGCAATATTACCCAGAATTTGATACAGGATGGGGCAGAGATTATCCACCTTTATGCTGATTATCAGGGGAATGAGCATGATACAAAACAGCCGCGATTCATCAAAGATATGATACTGGATATCCATCGCCAACTCGTGGCTAAGACCATAAGGGATGAGGTATCTATCATCGTCTCTGGCGGCATTGGTTTGGCTGAACACTTGGCAAAGGTCATCTTGTGCGGGGCAGATGGGGCAGCTGTTGATTTGACACTGCTTATTGCCTTAGAGTGTCGGGTGTGCAAAAGGTGCATGGATAACACACCCCCTACACCCTCTCAAGAGGATAACACACCCCCTGCCCCCTCTCAAGAGGGGATTACAGCTACTATCCCCTCTCAAGAGGGGATTTACAAAGGGAAATGTCCGGTAGACATGGAAAAGATAAAGACCGGATGGGCAAGCAAACGGATAATAAACCTGATGGGTGCGTGGCATTCTCAATTAATAGAGGTTATGGGTGCTATGGGTATTCGGGAGGCTCGCAGGCTTCGTGGTGAAACAGGAAGGGCAATGTTCCTTGAGGATCTGGAAAGGGATTTTGTTAATGCTATTCAATAAAACGAGGGATTATATAAGAGGAAATAAATGCCAACAACTGTAATCGAAGGTTATAAATTCCGATTCTATTCTTCCGATGTAAATGAACCACCACATGTCCACATTCTACACGGTGGAAGTGAGGCAAAAATCTGGCTTCAGTCTACGGCAATAGAATACAATCATGGATATAACTCAGCCGAACTGAATCACATCCTGAAGTTGACTCGTCAGAATCAGAATAAATTGCTGGAGGTATGGAATGGTTACTTTAGCTGATAGAATCACAGAGGAAGTTGAAGCAACCGATGTTCATTTTGAGGGAAACACAATCTATGTTTCCTTCAATGATGGCCGAGAGATCAGCATGGCGATAGACAAAGTTTACTGGTTGGGCTGGTTAGCAAAAGCTACGCCAGAGCAACGAACCAAATGGTCCCTTGAGCCAGGAGGCTTTGCTGTTTACTGGGATGAATTAGATGATGGCATTGAAATACGCCACTTATTGAGAATGCAACCAATAGCCTGACAACGACTTGCAGCAGATACCCGTAAGCAGGCACACCGCTGAACCTAAAATGTGTATCAGCTATCAAAGGAG
>JBDRAP010000156.1:0-6389 GCA_043823615.1 bacterium | reverse complement strand
GAGTATCCCTGTGGTTGAAAATAAACGGGTTGTGGGGATAGTGGGCAAGATAGATGTTGTTGGTCGTATCCTAAATATGATGGGGTTATAAACATGGAAGTCATCTTTATTATAGGGATAATATTAATCCTTATCAAGCTCATTGGAGAGGTGTTTGAAAGGATTCGTCTTCCATCTATCTTTGGCGAGATTATATTAGGGATTATTTTTGGTCCTGTACTGGGGATTGTTATTATTTCTTCCGGTGATGATACCCTTACCCATTCTGCTGCGGTAATTAAACTCCTTGGAGAGATAGGTATCATCTTCTTGTTGTTTTCCATAGGATTTGAAAAGATTGAATTAGAAAGGTTTACTGGTTCTATTAAAAGATCCTTGCCAACAGCTATTCTGGGAACAATCTTTCCCTTTCTTGGCGGCTTTCTGGCAGCAATCATCTTTTCATCAACAATTTTTCACCAGTCTCCAATCAATGGGCCATTATTAGTTGGTCTTGCCATGTCTACTACCAGTATTGGGGTTAGTCTTCGTGCCCTGATTGACATGAGGTATCTGACTACTGCGGCTGGAAGTGCTATCCTTATTGCGGCTGTTGCAGCTGACTTTATTGGATTGATTATCCTCTCTATTATCATGGGAATTGTTCAAACAGGCAATATTTCATTCCATTCCATTATCATTATTTTACTTGGAGTAGCCGGTTTTGGTTTGTCGATATTTTTAGCCAGCAAATATGTTTTTCCATGGCTGTCCCGATTAATAGATAGAATGATTGTAGAAGAGGCAAGTTTTGCTATAATTATAGGCATACTCTTCATGCTTGCCTATCTTACAGAAAGTATGGGACTGAGTGCTATTGTTGGTGCCTTTTTATTTGGTATCTCTATCTCCATGATCCCAAGATTCAAGACAGAAACAATGAGTTATAGAATAAGTGGTATCTCCAATGGATTCTTTGTCCCGTTCTTTTTCTTCAATATTGGACTTTTGTTTGATTTCAAGGCAATAGGTAATGTCGGACTATTTGGGGTAGTGCTTGTCCTCTCAATTATCATCAGCCAGATCATGGGCGGATTTATAGGCGGAAAGATAGGCAAATTTAATCTCAGGGATTCGTTTGTTATTGGTATTGCCCTTATCCCAAAGAATGAGTTGACATTAGTCGTTGCTTCGGTTGGTTTGAATTTGGGAGTACTAACCAAGGATATCTTTTTAGCCATAGTACTTGTGGTGATAGTTTCTGTATTAATTACCCCATTGATGCTGCGATTTGTTATCAGAAAATAAGGAATAAAGGGGGGAGGAAATTTCCCAATTTATTTTCTCACCTGAATCTTTTCTGTCAGACCTGATGAAACAAGAATATCTTTATCCGTAACAATAATACCCTCTACCTGTTCCAAATCTTCAATAAGATCCATCCCTGCCTTTTGACCAAGAACAAAAACAGCAGTTGAAAGAATATCAGCGATAAAGGCAGATGGGGTAATTATCGTTACAGACACACACCCGTTGGAAACAGGATACCCACTTTGTGGGTCTAAGATATGATGATATCTCTGTCCATCATAGATAAAATAGCGTTCATAATCCCCAGAGGTATCAACAGCCATATCCTGAAGTTTTAATGTAGTCAGGATATTATTCTTGGATCTTGGATGTCTAATCCCAACCTTCCATGGAAACCCCCATGGATTTGTGCCCATAGCCTTAATATTGCTACCAAGGTTTATTAAGAAATTATGATACCCTGCATCTGTAAGAACCTTAGCTGCCTCCTCAACTGCATATCCCCTAACCACATTACCCAGATCAATCTTCATCCCATTTCTGCCAAAAAGCACCTGTCTTTTATTAATATCAAATTTCACATCTTCATATCCTACCAACAAGGCACTATCTATTATCTTCATCCTTGTCGGAGGGGCAGTAGCTGAACCAACATTCCATAATTTAGAAAGACTGCCAATGGTAACATCAAAAGCCCCCTCTGTAATCTTAGAATACTTTAATGATTCTTTTAATATCTCACACATTTCATAGGACACATCAACCAAAGATTTATCTGCTTGTTGATTTATTTTAGAAAGCTCACTTTTTGGATCACGAAAATTTGTAATCTTTTCTATTTCCTTCATCCGATTAAAGGCAGCATCTATTACCTTTTTTGCCTCTTTCTTTTCACCACCAACTACCTTGATCTCTACAATAGTATCCATTAAGAGACAGTTATTATAACAAACCTTTTGTTGCCCTATGCAGCCAGACAAGCAAGCTATTATTCCTATGATTATTAGCTGTTTCATCTCAAACTCCTTGTTGTAGAGGTCTGACGAGTCTGACATGTCGGACTGGTCAGACAGTTCACAGAAGGGTCCCTTTCATCTGACTTAAATATCCCCTCAATCGAAGAATTGCCTGGCTATGTAGTTGAGAAATCCTGGATTCAGTAACATTCAAAACCTTTCCAATCTCTTTTAAGGTTAATTCGTCATAATAATATAAGGCAATAATCTCTCTTTCTCTTTCTGGAATCTTACCAAGTGCATTTATAAGGATACTTTTTATATCATCTTCTTCTGCTAATCTATCCGGCCCATTTTCAGGAGGGCTTTCAACCATATCCATAACCGTCACTTCATCGCTATCATCACTCAAATACCATACATCCTCTAACGAAACAAGAGTAGTAGTATTTACCTCCTGGATAAGCCTGAAAAGCTCATCCATAGAAACACCCATTGCCTCTGCCACCTCTTTATCGGTTGCTGACCGTTCAAGTTTATACTCCAAAGAAGTGTAAACTTCCTGTAATACCTTTGCTTTTTGCCGCAAAGTTCGGGGAACCCAGTCAAGATGTCTGATTTCATCCATTATCGCCCCTCTGATTCTGGTTGAAGCATAGGTTTTAAACTTTGTTCCCTGATTGATATCAAACTTTTCGATAGCATCAATCAAACCAAGAATCCCATAAGAAAGCAAATCATCAAAATCAACATGAGGAGGCACATTAATTGCAATCCGTCCAGCAACATATTTAACTATTGAAGCATGCATCAGTATCAGCTCTTCACGAATCATTGGGTCTTTTGTTCGTTTATATTCTTGCCATAATTCCTCTTCAGTCTTCTGTACCGGCATATTGTATCTCCTATGTTCTTGTAGTCTGCTAGTCTTGTAGTCTGTTAGTCTTGTAGTCAGGAAGTCTTGCAGTCTAATAGTCCAGACTATCCGACTACAAGACTAACAAACTATCCGACATAATGGGTCAGTTATCGGGGAGAATTGGTAGCCGCAACTGCCAGAGGTGCTACCTCCTTTAGGTTGCGTTATGTCACGCAGGGGTATGAGCCTGCGACTACCACCAATCACTGACCGATTACAAATATCTTCCCTACCGGTAACTGACCCATTACCTATCCGACTACTTCTTCTTCCTCATCATTTGACATCCATGTGCGAAGAGCTAATGCAATTTGCTCAGCCTGCTCACGACCATAAAGAAATGGCTCTTCCTGAGTCATGGTTGGCATTGCATATTTTTCCTTTGCCTTTAAGCTTGGCCATTCTTCCTCTTCCTGAACCTCACTTGGGATAATCATAGGCATAGTATATTCTATTTCTTTATCAATAAAAAGATAGGCTAATTGAGGCACTTGTGTCTTTAAGATTGCTCCAAGCATTAGCGACAGACAAAAAAAGCTGCCAAATGTAAGTATTGCCCGTCCAAGAACAATCAATAAGACCTCAGGTCCCTGCATACCCCCAATAAATTTCATACAAGTAAGCCCACCCATAAAAAGGGCTGCAAAGAATGAAATAATCAGACTTGTAATAATAACAATCCGCATTGGTCATATCCTCAATCGTGTCATCAAGTATCAGGTATCAGTATGGATGATATCTGATGACATCTAATCATTTCCCAAGTGTACATATTGTAGCACATTTTTTTGTGCTACGCAAGAAAAAGATTGAGCATCAGTCAGTGTCTGACAAGTCAGACAAGTCAGACTTGTCTGACCTATGACTGAAATCCCTGAAACAATCGACTAAAAAAGCCTTTTTCTCTATGATTTTCTTCTGGAATCTCTGCCAATTTATTTCTGATATGGGAAATGCAGTTTGCTGCATTAGAATTTGGATAAGTAACAAAAAATGGGGTTTGCTCGCTCACCGCTTTTCTGACTAAAGCATCCTCCATGATATATCCCAGCCTTTCTATTTTTAGCCCAAGAAATTGTTCAGCAATATGCACTATTTTATCAGAAACCTTTTTCCCTTCAAGAATATTCTGAATACGATTAACAACCAATCCTACCTTAATATTCTCATTTTTAGCAGCTATGGCTTTGATCATGCCATAGGCATCGGTAATAGCCGTTGGTTCAGGTGTGGTTATCAAGACAACCTCATCAGCAGCCATAACAAAGGAAAGCACATTATCAGACAATCCTGCGGATGTATCAATAAATATCAGATCAAACAATGGCAACAAGGAATCTAAGCTTTCAATAAACTCATTTCTTTTTTTTGTCCCCATATTTGCTACTTTAGTCACCCCAACTGCACCGGTAATTACCTTTATTCCACATGGCCCATGAGCAATCACCTCAAGAATATCCTTCTCCCCTGAGATTACATGGGAAAGGTTATATTTGGGGGGTGGAATAAGCCCTGTAATAATATTTACATTGGAAAGCCCAAGGTCTGCATCCATTATCAACACCCTTTGCCCCAACATGGAAAAGGAAATGGCAAGATTTGAGGCTAAATTGGTTTTCCCTACCCCGCCCTTGCCGCTGGTTATGGTTATTATCTTACACTTAGAATTATCCTGTACCGCTATCTGTTGTTGTTTTTGCCGAACTAATTCTCTAAGTTTTTCTGCCTGATCAGCCATGAACACACCCCTTTATCACAGAATACAAAATGCAGAATACAGAATACAGAATACAGAATACAGAATACAGAGCAATTCCCCCCGATAAAGGAGGCTAAGCGGTAATGGGTCAGTAAATTGGGGGGGAATTGGACACACCCCCTACCCCCTCAAGAGGGATTACACACACCCTCCCCCCTCTCAAGAGGATTACACACCCCCTCCCCCCTCTCAAGAGGGGATTTTCTGTATTCCCCTCTAATAAGAGGGGTTAGGGGTGTGTGTAATCCTCTCCACTAAAACAGAAGATACCTTTTGCTAAGCAATTCCTCCCATTTCACTAAGGGATTATTCCTCTCTTGAACCATCCTAAAATTCAAGAAATCATGAGGCAGTAGTCTCCTGACTTCTATATTCTGACTCCTGACTCCTACATTCCGCATTCTATCTCTCAAATAATCATCTTCGCCAATTTATTAGCATCAGCTACTTCAATATCTTCAGGTACATTTTGTCCTGCAGTTACATAAGATACTCCCTGAGGAATCTGGCTCAAGATATTAACAATTGTTCCTACACCAACGGTTTCATCAAGTTTAGTAAAGATTATTTTATGAAAGTTTATCTTTTTGAAATTTTCTATAATATCCATCATCTCTCGATATTTGGTTGTGGCACTAAGCAATAGGTTCACATCCATCTTATACCCTGCAGCATCAATAAAGCTCTTTAGTTCAGCCATTTGAAGGCTATTTTTCTGTGAACGGCCAGCTGTATCAACAAGGATAAGGTCGTAATTAGCATAAGCTATCATGGCTTCCCTGAATTCTCCATGAGAAAATGCTACCTCCAGAGGGATGCTCAAAATATCTGCATAAGCCCGCAATTGTTCTACTGCAGCTATTCTGTAGGTGTCGACTGTAATCAATACCACTTTTTTGTTTTTATCAAAGGCAAAATCAGCAGCCAACTTGGCTATGGTAGTAGTCTTACCCACACCTGTTGTTCCAATCAGGATTACTACCCTGGGCACACCCGATACAAGCTGAATGGGTCCTGCGGTTCGAATCAATCCAGCCAGATGGGTTCTTGCCCTCATCTCTATAAACTCCTCATCATCTATCAGCCCACCGGGTGACTCAGTAATTATCCGTTTAATCACTCGTTCTGCTAATTCCTCACTCAATTCACTCTGAAGAAGCTTCATGTAAAGATTACCCGACTTTCCTGGATACACATTCATTTTATTATTATTAGTTCCACCAATCATAGTATCCATCTTTGTCTTTATCTCTCGCATCTCTTTCTGGAGCAAGTTGACTATATCTATCTCTGCCAAGGGGGATATTTCCCTTTTTGACAAATTTTCCTTGGGTTTAATCTCTATCCTGTTTACCGAAGGGGAAGCAATTGCGGCATTGAGTCGTGATGATATGCCTTGCTTTGGCAGGGAATATTTAAGGCTCTGCTCATTCCAGCTGATTGGGATGAAGGCAGGGATGCCGGT
>JBDRAP010000155.1:0-3102 GCA_043823615.1 bacterium | reverse complement strand
TGCCAAGGTTGGGGTCGCGGGTTCGAGCCCCGTTTCCCGCTCCATCGGCGGCGTACCCAAGTGGCTAAGGGGGAGGTCTGCAAAACCTTTATGCAGCGGTTCAAATCCGCTCGCCGCCTCCAAAGTTTTTGGGATTTTTTGCTCTTTCTTAAGGACAAGGATAGACACTTAAGATCAATAGGATCAAGGATAGGGTCAGGTCTTGCGATATAGCATAATGGGATATGCTATATCGCGGTATAGCAAGAAGGTATGCATTATACTATAGTAAGTAGGGCTATCAAGAAAATTGAGGAGAAACATGAAAAGTGATATTGCAAGACCTGACCCTATTTCCTATTTCTGACCCTATTTCCTATTTCCTATTTTTGTTGAGAACGACAATTTCAGGACTTAACACTTCTTTGACCGAATAGTAAATTTCTCTTTGAGAATTTGAATTGTCTATTCTTGACCCGAATTTTAGTTTTTTTGGGTCAATCTTTTTATCAAATTTCACAGGGTCTTTGAAAATATAAGGTAGTTTTTTGATCTCGGCCTTGAAATCTATTTTCAGTTTTTCCTGCTGAATTGTTTCAATATCAGAAGTCTTTAATTTTGCTTTTATTGTTGGCAGAAAGTCTTTATTGATTTCATATCCGATTGAATTTCTATTAAGGTTTTTTGCCGCAAGACAGGTTGTCCCGCTGCCAAGGAACGGGTCAAGAACCGTATCACCGACAAAGCTGAACATCTTTATCAAGCGCCTTGGCAGTTTTTCAGGAAACATGGCAAGGTGCTTGTCCTGCCTCTCTCCTGCAAAGTTCCAGTGACCTGAAAAATATTCATTCCATTCTTTAGTTGTGAGTTTGGATTTATCCTTTGTTTCTCTGCTTACTTTCGGTGGTTCGCCAAGCTTCTTGAATATCAGGATAAATTCATAATCAAGTTTTATGATTCCATTCCGCGGATAAGGAAAAGAACCCATGATTGTTGCCCCGCCAGTTGTATTGCACGTAGTAACCTTCTGCCAGATGATAGCTCCCATGTAATCAAAGCCGATGGTCTCGCAAAATTTAATGATTTCCTCTCTGATTGGAATTATCTTGTATCTTCCATAATAAACAGCCCGTGCAAACTGGTCGCCGATGTTTACGCATAAACGGCAGCCTTTATTCAGAACCCTATAACATTCATTCCAGACAAGGTTAAGATTGTTGATGTAGTCTTCGTAAGTATCATTAAACCCTATCTGGCTGCCATTGCCATAGTCCTTTAACTGCCAGTAAGGCGGAGATGTAACGACGAGATGAACGCTCTCGTCCTTTAGCTCGCTCATATTGCGGCTGTCGCCGAGGATTATGGTGGGGTTCTTAGTGCTTGTCATCTTACAATCCGATGGTCATTTTCATCAAAGTTCAGTGACTTAGGTTCGCCACATGCATTCCACACTAAATCAAACATAGGCTTTAATATAGTTTCAGCTGGTATTCCATAAGCCTCAACAATTTCAGCAGGGAGCAACAGCATATTCCTATCAATCGAATCTGAATATTCACCAAATGCGCCACCAGATGTTAGGATTTTATAATCTTTGACATTCAGTAAGCTCAGAAAAATGAAGATTGGTGGTTCAATAGCCAATTCAGACATGAGATTTAGATAGCGTGTCGTCGCTTGAATTAGTTTTTCTTCAAAGACAACAGATGAGATGTACTTCAATATAACACCATTTCGTTCTATGGGAGCAAGCATTTGTGCATCGACAGCCTCAATAATGCCATTCCTATAAAGTTGCGTGTGAGCGCTGTGCTTACCATCATCAGCATTAGAGTAAGTAAATAATCCATCCAGATTGTATCTACCATTCAAAGTAGACCTATAAATTAAGGGTAGTTTGTCATGCCGACTTGCGTAAATGCTATTAACATCAAACTTTACGGACAGGTTAAGGGCGTTACCGTGAATAAGATGGAGGACAACTCTGTGTGGTGATCCAAGAGGCACAGGCGTCTCATCCGCCTGAATCTTGGCAACTCTATCTGCCCTGAAATTTCTAATTCTATCCGTTAATGTTTCACTTAAATTGAAAGCTACCCGAAGCTCATCTACATCCATCTCATATTTGCCTGATGAGTTTCTGGCATAGAACTTTGCATGCCCTCCAAAGATAACTCTATGAGGGCTAACCCAGCTTTTGGGGATTCTGATTAAGATTGCATATCTTGAATTGCCGAGAAATATTGGCTTGATTGTTACGGATAATATTCTTGGTTCAATTCCACCCCTAACGATATTGTCGAGTCTTGTCTTTTCGTTGTCAATATTTTTAGTCTCTATCCCATTAAGTGATTTTGGTTCTCCTGTTTGATTATCTTGCTCAATACCAAAAATTAAGTCGCCACCACTGCTATTAGCAAGGGAAGTTACATCGGCAAGAAATTCTTTCTTAGAAGAATCAGAATCATTAGGCATCTCTTTTTTATACTCGATAGTTTTCCCCTCAAGCACCTTATTATCAATCAATGCTTGCAAATCTGTTTCTTTGATTTCTTCGATTTTTTTATTTATCATTATTGCCAAACTTTTTTGATCTTCAGTTTTCTCAAAGACAGCCCTGCCTATTCCTCTAAATACGGATAAAAATTCTGCTCATCACAAATTTTCAATCTTTCAACCATCCATTCTCTGACAACGTCTCTAATCTCTCCTATCATCTCTATATCCCATGCAATCTCTTTATCAACCGGATTGATTTCACGGATAAGCTGATAGATTGCATTATCAACGCTGTCCTGTCTTTTAATCTGTTCTGCTGTTAGTTCTTCCATAAAATTAGGAAAAAGATTCCGGACAAGCCGAAATGACAGAGTAAAAACCAATTTAGGATATTAGATTTGCATGAATCAATAGCTAAATCGAGACGCATTTTATTCACCCCGCCTTTTTAAACTCCTTCTCAATCCTCTCAATCAAAAATTTCTTATCAGCATTTTGTAAACCCGCAGTTGTGGCAGACTGCGCAGCCGCCTTCGTGCTCCACTGCGCCGCCGCATTCAGGGCACCGTCCTATGAACATGATTGCTGAAGTGTCTTTATGCCCGTTGCCGTTCCCCTTATCAC
>JBDRAP010000154.1:0-25516 GCA_043823615.1 bacterium | reverse complement strand
TGCATGATCTTGAGAACGCCAAAAAGAATTTGAAGATTGAGGTTTATGATATTTGTTTGATTCTTTGTCAACAGGCAGCAGAGAAAATGTTAAAGGCATTGTATATTAAAAAGACCGGAGATGAATCACCTCCAAGGATACATTCGCTCAGAAAATTAGTAGAAATAACCGGTATGTCAGATGAAGCCTTAAAGATTGTTGGAGAATTAGACTCTTATTATCTTGCCCTTCGATACCCTGATGTGGCTGACAAGATGCCTTATGAATGCTGTGATCAAGCAGATGCTGAGCAAGGGGTTGAAAAGACAGAAGAAGTGATCAGGCTTGTTAATATTGAGATTGAGGGAAAACGAAATGAGAAGTAAGATACAGGATGAAAAGGTAAGATATTTGCTGGATAATTACTTGGAGAAAATAAAGGATATTTATGCTGCTGAAGAAGTCTGGTTATGGGGCTCCCGTGCTTATGGAACTCCGGGCAAATACAGCGACATCGATCTCATTGTGATTTCTGATAAGTTTTCAAAGATTAAGTTTATTAGAAGAATGTATGAATTTACCAGTAAGTTAGGATTACTATTAGACAGGAGTGCAGAGGTAGTTGATGTTCTCTGCTATACCCCTGAGGAATTTAAGCAGAAGAAGAAAGAAGTAGGTGTAGTAAGGGAAGCTATCAAAAAAGGAGTGCGATTGATATGAACTCTGATATCAGCAATTCTCATTTTGGAAAATTTAGATGGTGTCCTGTTATAGCTTGGTTATAGTGAGGTTACTTGAAAAAAGTGTAAAAAGGGGGATATGGAGATAATGGAGATTTGATTAGTTTATTCATTTGTAATAAGTTTTATCCTCATCCCCATATCTCCAATATCCCTTTATCTTCTTTTATTACACAAGATTAGCTATTTAAGGACACTACCAGACTATGTCGCATTTTAAGAGTTATTCATTTTTGGATATAACTCCTTACGGCATACTGTTCTGTTATAACAGATATTAGTCCTGATTATTAAAATCTATTTCATGAGGTCTGAAATTAAAATAAGGTGACTGAATAGTTACCAAAAGTACTATCGTTAACTTAAGTAAACACTATAGAATTTAAGAATAGGGTAAAACTGTCCCTTTGGGGTGTGAAATGTCAGATATAAGGTTAGCTCAATTACAATTAGAAGAACTAAAGGAATATGTAAAACACCTTGATATGGTTGCACTTGAAAAAATATCTGCATTCAATATCTTTTTTGAAAATATCTGCCATAGAATTCATGAGTTAGAATCATTGATTGAGGTAAGCCAAATTGTTAATTCTACACTACAATTAAAAGAATTATTGCCATTAATTATGGAACTTACCACTAAACTAATGAAGGCAGAGGCATCTTCATTAATGTTGATAGATGAAAAATGTGATGAATTTGTATTCGAGGTCGCTATTGGAGAGAAAAAAGAGGAACTAAAAAAGATTAGGTTACCTGTTACTGATGGAATAGCCGGCTGGGTGGTTAAAAATAAACAGCCTATTTCGGTTCCTGATGTAACTAAAGATCCAAGATTTTGCAAAAAGGTAGATGCTGAGGTTAAATTTGTTACTAAATCAATCCTGTGCGTTCCATTATTAATTAAAGGCCGAATAATTGGGGTAATAGAGGCTCTCAATAAGATTGGTGGGAGAGAATTCTCACAAAATGACTTAACACTATTGCAGGCAATGGCTAATCAGGAGGCAATGGCTATTGAGAATGCCAGGTTGTATGAAGATTCAAAAGACCTATTCTTTAATAGCATTAAAGCATTGGTCACAACTATTGAGGCAAAAGATCCGTATACTCATGGACATAGTGAGCGGGTAATGAAATATTCTCAAGGGATAGCTCAACAATTAAAGTTAACCGATGATGAGGAAGAGACTGTTAGATTGGCAGGATTACTTCATGATATAGGTAAGATAGGGATTGATGATGCTATTATTAGAAAACCAGATAGATTAACAGAGAAGGAGTTCACGCAAATAAAGGAACATCCAATTACTGGAGCCAGGATTATTAGTCCGATAAAACAATTACAAGCTATAGTTGCGGGTGTTTTGCAGCATCATGAGCGATATGATGGGAGGGGTTATCCACAAGGATTAAAGGGTGAGGGAATATCCTTAGCCGGCAGGATTTTGGCTGTAGCCGATACCTTTGATGCCATGACCTCGGATAGGTCATATCGTAAGGGATTACCACATCAAACTGCCTTAGAAGAAATAGAAGATCAGGCTAACAGGCAATTTGACCCGGAGATAGCCAATGCATTTTTGAAGGCATACAAGAATGGATTAATTAATTGAAGTGGGTATAAATATGATCTTTTGTCACCTATTATTGGCTCATTTAATTGCGGATTTTCCTTTACAATTTAATGAGATATTTAAGTTAAAGCTAAAGAGTAAATGGGGAGTATTATTACATTGTGCAATTATAGGAGTGGTAGCAATATTGTTTTTATTACCATATCTATTTACGATGCGGATGTGGATAGTAATTATTATATTGATAGTGACCCATTTTATAGTTGATTATACGAAGATAGCTTTTACCAAAAAAACTGAGAATTTAGACAATCTCTGGATGTTTTTATTAGATCAATGCCTACATATACTCACAGCATGGTTAGTTAGCCTTATAATTATCCCTATTCAAGCACCATTACTTGTACTGCCTGAATCTATAAGGGGTGTGCTGGAGAATAAACGAATAATTTTAACAATAAGTGGGTTTATTGCCGCAGGGTATTTTGGAGCAATATTTATTCATTACTTAAAGAAAATATTTATTAAGGGATATATGAGTCTATCGTTGAACACTAAACGCTATGGGATAGTTGAGCGGTTATTGGTTGTGGCTTTAATTCTTCTGCCATGTTTATTCTTTTTGTTTATTCCCATAGTCCTTATCACTCGTATGGCTATTTCCAGTGTGAAAGAGAAAGAATATAGTTTGTTTGACAGTATAGCCAGTACGGCTTTTGCTGTTATTTTTGGATTAGTATTAAAGGTTTTTCTTTGGTTGTAGTAAAATCTTTCGACCTGTGCAATTAAGATTAATCCTCGCAGATTTCACAGATTTCACGGATTATCAGAAAAATGAGGAAGAAAAATCTGTTGGCATGTAGTAGTAGAGACACAAAATTTTGTGTCTCTACAAGTTTTTCCGTCATTAGTTGTCGAATTTATTTGCAATTTCTTTTAATCTGCGAAATCTGCGAGCATATTCTTTGTTTCTAATTGCACAGGTCGAAAACCATAGCTATTAACTCCACATTTTCAGGTGAAAAAAAATGAACGAAAATGAAGAATACATGAGAAGAGCAATTGAGGAGGCAAAAAAATCTGTCCCAGAGGATGAAAAGGTTCATCCAAAGAAAGAAGAGAAAGAAACTGAAGGGGTAAAGAATCAACAGGAGGAAGAAAAAGATGGAGAGCAAAAAAATATTTGCTTCCTCAGTATTGATGTAGTAGATCATTCAGCTTTTTCTTCAAAATTTAACCATAATGATATTGACGCTACTTTAGTTGCACTTCGTAAGTGGTTAAATTCTATCATTATCTCAAAAAAGGGGAAAGAGTTAAGCTGGGCAGGCGATGGTGGAATATTCTACTTCTTAGATGATAAAGCAGTAGATAATGCTGTCTTATCTTCGATGGAGATTTTTGATCAATTACAGAATTTCAATACTGATGAGGGTAAAAACAAATTATGTTTTGAAGGAACGAAAAGTGATATAAATCTAAGAATAGGTATTGATTTTGGTATAACCATATGTCATTCTGATCCCAACACATGGCATAGTGAGGCCTTACAGACTGCGACAAAGATTCAAAAAATGGTACAACCTAATTCTGGATTAATCACTCCTGATGCTTATAATAAACACCTCAGCGACCATCTAAAGGTCCTCTTAAAAAAGAAAAATTACCCATTAAGTAAAGTGTCTATGCATAACTTGGTTGGGAAGAATGAAAAAATTGTACCCAAAAAATCTTTGCTAAAGATTATTCCTCAGTGGATGAAAAATCATTTTTTAGTGACAGTATTAGCAGCAGTAGTAGCAGGAGTAATACTACTTTTTTTACAGCCTTTTTTCGAGAAGATAATATCAGAAAAATTTCCTGTTTCCCCAGTTGTTAATAAAACATTGCAAGAGGCAAGGGAAGTCCTTATCGCCAATGGAGTTATACCTAAACCTATTCCTCCTGAGGCAAAGGCTGACTGGAAGGTTACAGAGCAAAAACCTGAAGAAGGTAAGGAAGTACCTAAAGGGACAAAGAAAGGGACAAAGATTGAACTATGGGCTAAACAAAAGGAAGTTATTGAGGTGACTGATGTAAAAGAGGAAGCGACACCACCTATAACTACAAAAACATCAACTACTACAGCAAAAGTGCCTGATGTTGTCGATATGATATCATCTCAGGCAAAAGACAAGATTACTGCTGATAACCTTCTTGAAGTTAGCGTTCAAACCCCTAATGCACAGGATGACTGGAAGGTAATAAAACAAAAACCTGAAGGTGGTGAAAAAAAACCTAAAGAAACAGAGATTATGCTATGGGCAAAATCTAAACTACTTGAAGTACCTGATTTGAATAGTAAGGATGAAGAAAGAGCGAAGGAAATACTAAAAAATATCGACTTGAAATGGGACATTGAGAAAAAGTATAGTGACAAGCCGGAAGGTACAGTAATTGAGCAAGATCCACAGGCTGGCACACTGGTAAAACATGGAAGTACTGTAAAGTTGACCATTGCAAAATGGGTTGAAGTACCTAAAGTTGTTGGTATGACCTTACAAGAGGCAAGAAAAACAATCACTGCCAATAATCTCCTTGGGGTTAGCGTAGAAACTCCTGGAGCACAGGATAACTGGATAGTTATAAGTCAAGACCCAAAACCAAGTGCACTGGTTAATAAAGGAAATGAAATAAGATTGTGGATAGCTAATCCTGACATAGGCATAACATATAGAAGGGCAATAGAGGCAAAACGACAGAGCAATTATACCGAGGCAATAGAATTATTTAGCCAAGTATTAGAAAGAATTGAGAATAATCCTAAGAATGGCTACTTTAAGTCATCCTCATGGAATCTTGTATTGTTGTATTGTAATCAGAGAAATTATGAAAGGATGATAAGTATATTGGGAATAGCTGGATTAGAAAAAGATGTGTATTACTATTACTACAAAGCACGGGCTCTTTACGGAGTACAGAGATATGGAGCATCTGCTATGGATTTTGACACAGCGTGGAATAGACTTGAGGGATGGGGACAAGATATTCGCATTTGTACGGATGTTGGACTTCCTATGAACAAAAGAGAAGCAACAAAAGAGATTCTATATTGGAGGGCAATGGCATGGTTTATGAAGTATAGAGAATCTAAGAATCCAGAAGATTTATATAAAGCAAGGGAACGGGTTGGAAATTGTTACGATGAAATTAATGTTTATTCTCAGCAGCAGCAAGAAGATATACAAAGAATGTATCAAGAGGTTAAAATTAAGGAGGTGAAATAGATGATGAATAAAAAGCAGATTTTATTCTCTCTTTTTATCCTTATCTTTCTGTGGGGAATGATAGGCTGCAAGCCTATAAATCTAAGTGTTTCTGGACAGATTGTAGATAAAAATACTGGTAATGGAATATCCGGATTAACATTAACATTAGAAATTGTGGATAAGGAGATAGAGGAAGAAAAAGAATCAGTTATAAAATCAATGACATTAACAACAGGAAACGAAGGGAAATTTGAAACACTAATAATATCTGTTCCTGAAAAAGCACTTAAGAGTAAAGATATGTATAAGCTAAAAATAACCTTACCTAAAGAGTTTTGTTATCCCAGTGTAACTTACGAAAATTTACCTTCATTAGATAATCCTCAGTTAAAGAAGATTGTTGTTTATGGGGCTGAAATAAAAGGTAGGGTCATAAATAAAAAAGATAGAAAGTCTTTACCAGGAGTTGAGGTACTCCTTACAGAAATTTTAAACGAAGGAAAAGATAATAAATATGCTGACAGCAAAAAAACTTCAGGACAGGGAGATTTCAATTTTACCTGCGTTGATGCTAAAAAAATTATACTTAAATTTTCCCATAAATATTATTGGGAAAAACCGTTGAAGATTTCATCTTTAGCTCCGGGAAATACAAAAGATTTGAAAGAGATTGAATTAGAAAGAATTGATCCGAACACAGATAAAGATGATGAAATTTCTCCTGTAATATTTTATATCCCAAAAGAATGTGCGAAGGATTTAAATAAGGAAACACTTACAGATACGCTTAAGAAAATATTTAATGAAAGCAAAAATCCACTTACTGAGAAGGCAAGGGTTATGATGATAGAAAATAATAAGGAATGGAAGATAATGGATGGTGAATTTGACTATATTCTTGAAGATCAGGGCGAAGAGATAAGTTGCAGGAAAAAGTCTTTATTCCCAAATCCTATTTGATTAAAGGAAGGTGAAAATTTTGAAGTATATGGAAAAAACTAAGAGATGGATTATTTCTTTGATCTTTATCTCTCTTCTTTTCCCTAATATAGGATTTGGTGAAATTGACGGCACAATTAGTGCTACATGGATTAGGGAAGATTTCATAAGATCTCTTCTTATAGATGAGAAACGCGGAGAGATTATGAAAGATAATATTGTGCCAAAATGGATACCATATAGTGAAATGGTCATATATAAAAGTAGAGAAGAAAAGCCATATCTGTATTATATAGATTGTGGTATCAGTCCTTCAATTGTTTGTATCTGTGAAGGTGAGGTTGAAAATCTTAGTTTTATACCTTTGAGTGAAAATAAAAATGCAAAAAAAATTATATTCACATTAGGAGTTGACCTTATGAGTAGCGAAATTTCAAAAAATATCAAACCTTCTTTTCTTCTTTCTTTAGAAAAGAAGGTTGATGGGAATATTGTTTTTCTTCGACATAAAAGAACAAACACATTATTCTATCTAAGAGAAGATGGTAAAATAATGGGAACATCAACTGCTATAGAGGATAAGAATTGGGCTTCGGTAGTAAATATAAATGGAGATTGTTCAAGGGATAAAAAGATTGCATTTATATCTACCCTCGCAGGAACTGACGGAGACCTGTACACCTTTGAATTACCAAAAGAAGGTGAAATGATAGACCTCTCAAGGATAACACGACTTACATTTGACAACAGTATGGAGGAGATGAATCCTAAATGGTCACCGGATGGGAAAAGTATCATTTATTCATCATTTAAAGGGAACAATATGGATATATATCTAATTGATGCTAATATTGGGACAACAGCACAAGGGATAAAAACACAACTAACTACAAATACTACTACATACGAGTGTAACCCTACATTTTCACCAGATGGTAAGATGATTGCCTATTATTCTACTAAGGATGGTGTAATCTACGACTTGTGGGTAATGAAAAATAATGGGGAAGATAAAAAAAAGATAGCAGATAATGTTCTTAAGACGGATATATATGGTCCTTGCTGGTTACCTTATGGAACAACAACTCTAATCTATATCTATGCAACTCAGGATAGAATAGAGGTGGAAGATGTTATAACTAATAATAAGAAGATAGTTTATACAGAGGAACGGTTGATGAGTGATATTGATGCTTTTTATTATGATGGTGAGGCTGGTAAGGAGATTTTTATTGCGTATTCTGCAATGGATAATTATACAAAAAGGAAGAGGATATTTATTAAGGAATTTAAGGTCTTAGATTTACCCAGATAATGGAGAGAGTATGCAGGTTAAGATATTATGGTATATTATTATTTTTTGCCTTTGTTCTGGCGTAGTTGATGGACAAGAACTACCGGGAGATCCTCAAGCTCAGGAATATCACAAGTTAGGGCTATTCTATAACGCATTATTTAATACCGCAGTAAATACTCAGCTTAATTATTATAATGCAAAACTATATCTTGCTGGTAGAGGAGAACTTCCAAGAGGGATAAAGCGTGAGAGAAAAGACCATATCTGGTATTATCGTGGCTTATGTTATTATTATCAGGGAGGGCTTAAAAAGGCAATTGCTGATTTTAAGAGAGTTCCGGAGTCCTCTGATAAGTACTTTGAGGCTATGATTAAATCAGGTGCTTGTTATTATAAGCAAAGAGAGATTAAAAAAGCAAAAGGGTTATGGGATAAGGTCTATTCTAAAAAGAAGGATAACCCTCAATTTTTGAGTAAATTGGGTAACCTGTATGCAGAATTAGGAATAAATATGGATACTGCCTTTGAATATTGCCAGAAGAAAAAAATAGGCAAAAGAGGACTCGTCTGGATATATTTGGAGAAAGGAAAGATAGATAAAGCCTTAAGCCTAATAAGGGAAATTGACGCTAAAGAGCCTGATTTAATAGATGGAAGAGGTGAAGGGGTTTTCTCAAGATTTTATGACCCAGGTATCTTAAAGTTAAAATCTCTGGTCCATCTCAGGGCAGCAGAGAAGTATTATCAAATGGCAATAAAGAAAAAAAGAAATGATTCCTTATGCTATCAACTTGGTATAGCCCAGCTTATGGGTAGAAGGATAGGCGATAGTATCAGAACATTAACACCACTCACTGGCTCCAGTAAATGGGAGATAAAGGCTGAGGCTAAGATAAATTTGGGGGTCGCATATTACCTGGAAGGAACAAGAACAACAGCGAATACTCTTTGGAATGAAGTTAGACAGAAATATAATAATAGACCAGGTCCAGGGGTTATGAGTGAATTGGGATATATATATAGCCGACTGGGGATAAACCTAAATAATGCTTTATCTTTATGTAAAGAAGAAGACAAACTATTCTCGTATTACTCAGGAATGGCCTGCTTCAAGAAAGGGCTGCTTGAGAATAATATGGATTATATTTCCAAAGCACCTGCTTTACTTGAAAAAAGTCCTTGCGATCCAGTATATTTATTAGACCTATCCAATGCCTATTATATTAGAAGGGATTTTTGGCACGCTACAAACATATTAATGCAAATTGATTCTCCTGATGTAAAAATGGTCTTTGATAATGTTCAAGGTATGGCTTATGCATGGGAGTCTATTGCCTTGGATGCACAAAAGCAAAATTGGAAGATTGAATGGATAGACCTTTGGTATTAAATAAAAGGAGGATAAACAATGTACACTAAAAAAGTTCTTTTGGGGATGGTTCACTATTGTTTGAAAGCTTGCGGGTAAAGAATAGAGTGATTTTAAGACAGGAAGGGCAAAATTGTAGTTAAATTTGCCCGAGATCAAATAGTGGTAAAAGTTTTGGAACATTATTTGATTAGATAATTTATTCAGCTGGATTTTTGCAAAATGTGGACATAATATGCCTGTAGTTTATATCCTAACAAGACAAGAGGCATAAGAGTCTATTTTAGACGGCTTGTGCAAGTATTTGTGTAAAAAGATAGGAAACAATTTTATCAGAATCAAATCTCTTGGTGTTTTGTTGTGAGACATTTTCAAGCTCTACAGCCTTAAAGAAACTTGTGGCATTGAAATCTTCAAGGTTGATACCAGCTCTTTGGATAGCACTTGTGCCTTTATGAGTACCTCGTTCTTTAATGTCAAAGTTTTCCCATAGGGCTACTGCACTAAAAAATCGCAAGAGAGATGTGGTTGAAAAAAATGCCTTAATCCGTTTGGAAAAGATTCTGAGGATAGAATTTTTGGATTCAATTGAATTGGAGGTAGTTGGAATAGTAGAAACAATATGGGACAATTCCATTTGAAGTTTCCATGTATCAATATACTTATGGACAAACTTGTTGACAGCTTTATAGAGAGGCTCAAGGCAGGGGAATTGTTCTGTCAATCTTTCAATCTCGGTTAAAGCTCCCAGTATATAAAGATGGCCAACCGCACAATACTCTTTTTTAAGTCCTTTGAAGAGAGTCTGTATAACTGGCATAATTTGTTTTCTCAAGAGCTTCTTTTTGAGTTTAAGAAGTTCTTTGCGTTTTTTTGGAGTAAATTTTTGATGATCTTTTATGGTAAGACGGATTTCGCCAATATGAACCCTTACCAGTTTATAGATATGTCGTATGGCATGAACAAAATCAGTCAGGCGAGTAAGTTTAAGCTGTTTAGCTACTTCCGCATAAGCAGGCAAAAAGTCACCGAGAAGAAAGGTAGGCTGAAAGGACTTTCCGATGCATTGTCTTACAAGTCCTTTGATAGAAGAGGAGGATTTTTTAACACAGGCAATACCTCTTATGAGACCATATTCACAGATAACCAAACCAAGACAAATAGATTTATGGAAGATTTTAGGAAAGGTTTCGTCAATGATAACAACTGTGGCTGTCTCTGTTGCCTGACATTGAGATAGTTTTTTTATTTTATCTTGAGCTTTTTGCCCGATGGTATTGGTGAATTTGGAAAGATAGCCCAAAGAAGAGTTAATGCCAAAGGCAAAATCAACGATTCGAGAGATGCTTCTTAAAGATAGTCCTTCTTTGAACCGAAGCAGACAGATAAACTTACAAACAAAAAGTTTAACGGATTGGCGTAATTGTTTAAGAAGATGGGCATTCTCAGAAGGAAAGGTTTTATGGCAATCATTACAGATATATTGTTGGACAACATCTTTATCCTGGATAAAAAGAATGTGAGAAAGCATTCGCTTTACCCAATTAATCACCCATCTTCGTCCATTGCGGGATATATTTGTACCTTTGCATTCAGGACAGGATAATGGATTATCTGAAGAAAAAAAAACGACTGAGTATCTGTTTTGTCATGGATTTTCGCGCAAGCATAGAAGAAAGAGATTCAATGATGTTCTTAAAATCATTTTGCAGTGTCTCTTCTGAGATGCCAAACTCTTGGGCAACTTCAGAAGGATTAGAAAGCTTAAGTGCCTTTTTAAGGGCTGCAACCTTTGTTTCAATAGGAATCTTTTTGAAAGCCATTTTTCCCCCTCCCGAAAGAATATATTTCTATAGTATATCATACATTGGGGAAAACTTAAAGGAAAAAAAACAGCAGGTAAACATAAAATCCAAAAGAAATCATAGGAAAAATGATGAAAATGAACCGTCCCAATATTCTTCATTTTGATAAAACAGTTACGCCCTGCCAATTCCCCAGCTCAGTATCCTGTCAACTGCCTCTTGCATCCTTTGTTTGTCAACGGTTAAAGCCATACGGATATACCCTTCACCAAAATCTCCAAAGCCATTACCAGGGGTAGCAACTATCTTTAGTTCCCTTAAAAGCCGTGTAGTCATTTTCTCAGAGGTATAGCCATGCGGTGTAGCTATCCAGACATAAAAGGTTGCTTGAGGCTTATATACATCCCAGCCAACCTGAGTCAGACCATTTATCAAGACATCCCGTCTTTCCTGATACACGCCCCTCATCTTTTCTACACAGTCCTGAGAAGAGGAAAGGGCTTTTGCCCCAGCCATCTGGACAGCCTCAAAGGCACCAGAATCAAGGTTGCTTTTAACCTTTAAGAGACCGGCAATCAAGTCTTTATTTCCGACCGCAAACCCTGTGCGCCAACCAGTCATCTGATAGGTTTTTGACAATGAAAAAAATTCCATGCCAATATCCCCTGCCCCCTGCACCTCAAGAAAGCTGTGAGGGGCAGTATTGTCATAGTACATTTCTGAATAAGCCATATCATGACAAACAATAATATTGTGTTTAACAGCAAAATCCACTACCTGTTTGAAAAACTCAAGGGTACTCGTTGCCCCGGTAGGGTTATTGGGGTAATTCAAAAACATCAGCTTTGCCTTGTTAAGTATATCCTGAGGAATATCCTCAAGCAAGGGCAGAAAGTTGTTTTCTCTTAAAAGCGGCATTGGATATGGAATTCCTCCGGCAAGAATAGTTGCTGCCTGATACACAGGATAGCCTGGTGAAGGCACCAATACCACATCACCATGATCAATAAAGGCAAATGGTGTATGTCCAATACCCTCCTTAGAACCAATAAGGGAAATGATTTCATTTTCTGGATTCAAATTTAGTCCAAACCGTGAGCTACACCAGTTTGCCGCTGCCTGTCTAAAATCAAGACGACCGTTTGATGATGGATAACGATGCGTAGCCGAATCCCTGATAGCCTGACCCATTGCCTCAACAATGTGGTTTGGTGTAGGAATATCCGGATCACCAATACTCAAGTCTATCAAATCCGCACCCATTGCCCTTTCCTCTTGTTTGAGCTGGTCTATTCTGACAAAAAGATATGGCGGCAAACTATTCAATCCCTTAGAATATTTTATTTGTTGAGAAAACATTTGTTAAGTAACCTCCTGGTAATTATAGGGGCAATCTACTGTGGCTGCCCTCTGTGCCTGTGGTTGTTCACACTTGTCATTTTTATTCACGACTTATCTCTCCAAACGATATTTGTTCCTTGCAAAGGTATATCCATCCAATAAAAATTGGAACAGCAATCTGGGTAATATGAAGGACTATAGAAAAGGTAAGCCCAATATTCTTATCTATTCCAAATACAGCAAGTCCAAGCATGGTAAAATACTGAAATGTTCCTATAGCACCAGGTGCTGCAGGGATGGCAATCCCAATAGCAACCACAATGAGTAAGAATAATGCGGCAAGAAATGGAAGTTGATTGAGATGGCATGCAGGGAACATGAAGTAAAAACTAACGGCTGAGATAGTCCACAGGATTATAGAATACAGCAGGATAAAAAACACATCCCATCCATTTTCAAGAACATCCAGCCCAGAGATAAAGGAATGGGCATATCCTGTTATAGCTGTTCCCATTCGCTTTGGCAGATAAGAGCACAGAAATTTAATAATTTTTATTGTCTGCTGACTCCAAACCTTGATAGAGATTAATATCCCGGCAGCCACAAGATAGATAGCTGCAACTATATAGCCGATTCTTCTAATCTCTTCAGGGAACGGATACAGTATCAATGTGATTACAAACAGAAAAAGTAGGGAAAAGCCATCAAATATCCTTTCCAGAACAATCGTGGCAAAAGACATGCTTTTACTTATATTCTCCTTTTTGCCAATGCAGTATGCCCTGACTAACTCCCCTATTCGGGCAGGAAGGATAGCATTAGCCATAAATCCAATCATTACTGCAGAAAATAGGGATGAAAACGGTATAGGCTTTACATGCCTGAAAAAGTATCTCCATCTCCATGCCCGAATAACATAGGTAAGGAGGGTAAAGAATATAACCGGAAAGATATAGATGTAGTTTATATCTTCAAATGCCTTTAATACCTTTTCAATCTCTATACTTTTAAGGGCAAAATACAGAAAGATAACGCTTATCCCTATTCCTATCCAGAACTTTTTATTTTTCATCTGAATACCTTTGTGCCTTTATACCCTTGTTGTTGACTTCCATCATCCCTGCCTTTACATGCTTGCAGGTACCAATACAATTCATACACATCACACAATCATTAGAAATAGGGGTAACACCAGCAGGACATTTCCTCATACATTTGCTACAGGGGATACATTTATCCGGTACACCGCTTACCCGAAATAAAGAGATTTTCTTAAACAACGAGAGCATTGCCCCTGCCGGACAGAGCATTCGACAAAATGGTCTCTCTGTAATCATCATAAAATAAATAATACTGTAAATGATTAGAAATTTGACATGAAAAAGAGGACCAATCATCTGTCGGATACCATCATCCTTTATCCAGAGGGGAACACCTGCTTCTAAGGCACCAACCGGACAAAGTTTACAAAACCACGGCTCCTGAATAACAACTGGCAATAATACGACTAATATTAAGAACACCAGATACTTAAACATACCTGTCCATTGTGGAAGGGTTAGCTTGTTCATAGGAATCTTATAAAGAAGTTCCTGAAGAAATCCAAAGGGGCATGCCCAACCACAAAGAAGCCTGCCAATGGTTGAGCCAACCAAGATGAATATCCCAAGAACAAGAAAAGGAAAGGCACCTATTGTAAGAAAATGTTGAAGGGCTCCAATTCCACAGGCAGTTGCGGCTAAGGGGCAGGCGTGACAATTCATTATTGGAAAAGGGCAATATTTTAAGCCGGATAAGATATAACAATTGGACAATGCAAGAGAAATTATCTGTGTAAGCCGACGATACCTGTTCATCTAATATGCTTCCTCAATCCCAATGCAGGATAAGCAAATAAAGGCAGCATTGCTGTAAGCCTTTTCATATTCTGTTAGCAGAATTCCCTGAATAATAAAACCTATTCCCAAAACAACCAAAGGAATCCATAAATATTGTTTGATGATATTCATTATAGCCTCAAAGAATAGGTCATATATGACCTATAAGAAGACTTATTTTTCTCGTAACAGTTCAGCTAACCGCAGAGACGCAGAGACACGGAGAAAAACTTAAAAGTTTATTGGCCATATGCTTGATTCCATTTCTTAAGACAGAAACATTGACATTGACATTGTAAACTATCGACAAATCAACTTGTCTTACCAATTAGTCTTTTTTCTGTGTCTGATTAATTTCCATCCTCTGTGCCTCTGCGTCTCTGCGGTGAACTATTACTTTTTCTCTATGTTGTTCCCCTGGGGAGTAATATCTTTTGAAGGGATTCGGCTACCTTGTCATCGTGGCTCACCTCTCTAATCCTGTGCAATTCTTCTATGGCTCGTTTCCAGACAATCTCATCTGTACTAAATTCAGCCAGATATTCTAATGATTCCCGATCCTTGGTCTTGACTATGTCTTCAATAAATTTCCCAAGCTCTTCAACTGCCTTTAAGCATGTATCCCTAAAAACATTTTTTGTACATCTAACTATATATTTAAGACTTTTTACATCCCGTATCTCTTCTACAGCTCGAGCTCGTCTATTCCTATTGGTTCCAAGTCCGGCAACATATCTTAATGAATCAATATCCTTTGCCCGAATCAGATCATCAAGCAGTTTTTCTAACCCTTCAATAGCCTTTTGTTTTGCATCTTTATTGCGACTGCAGTTGATAAGACATTTTAATCCATCCCTATCCTTAAACCTTACCAATCGTTCTATCAGACCCTCCAATTCCCTTATAGCCCGACCAGCCGTATCCTTATACATATTCCACTGGGCTACATATCTTAATCCCTCAATATCCTTAAACTTGGCAAGTTCATCAACAGACCTGTTTCTTATCTCCCGATACCTACCCCATTGAGAGATATATCGTAAACCCTTAAGGTCTTCAAATCTCACCAATTCTTTCAAGGCACGATTTCTGGTCTCAGGGGATGTGCTTGACCGTGTTACATATCTTAGCCCTTCCAGATCCTTGGACTTTACCAATTCATTTATCAGCTTTCCAAGCTCTCTGATAGACCTTTCCCTCACACTGGAACACATGCTGTGAGAATCCCGAATCAGCCTGTTGATAAGCTGCTTCATTACCTCCTGAACCTCAGGGGTAACGGGTTGCTTGGAAAGCTCTTTAATCAAAAATCCAGTAGCTACGATAGCTTCCTCTGCACTTCCAAGCTGAAGCTTTCGAAGGACTTTTTTTAATCTTGGTATTTCTGTTCCACCAACAGATAAGGAAGGAGAAAAAATAGGCATAAATATACACCTCTTTATTTATTCGTAATGGTAGCGCTACGGGGATTTGAACCCCGGTCCCATGGCTGAGAACCATGTATCCTGACCCCTAGACGATAGCGCCGCATTTCTGGCTGGGGAGGAAGGATTTGAACCCTCACAACAAGCTCCAGAGGCTTGCGTCCTACCATTAGACGACTCCCCAACAATTGATATAGTACAGTTTACCTCAATTTTTGAAATTTGTCAAGATATTTTTTTGATTTTAGGTGAGAGAATGTACCACAGGTGGCAGAAAATACAGGAGTCATGGCAATGGGTCAGTGATTGATAGGGAAACGGACAACCACAAAGGATTGTTTTCATACCTTCAGACTTGTCCGACCAGTCTGACTTGTCCGACAATAATGAACAGTTGCCGTTGTAGGGACTGACTCCTGTCTTCTTATTACCTAATTGGATATTCCCCATCAAAGCATGCTGTGCAAAATTCATTATTTTCCGTAGATGAGGCAGCACCTTTATTCGATGAAGCAGCAGATAAAAGACCCTCAATGCTCAAATAGGCAAGACTGTCTACCCCAATAAAATCTCTTGTCTCCTCAAGGCTATGGTTGGCAGCAATCAATTCTGCAGGGTCTGGCGTATCTACGCCATAAAAGCATGAATGCTTGATCGGTGGGGAGCTTATTCTCAGATGCACCTCACTTGCCCCGGCATTCCGAATCATTTTTATTATCTTTTTACAGGTAGTACCCCGAACAATGGAATCGTCCACCAAAATCACTCGTTTATTTACAATAATCTCTTTTACCGGGTTCAACTTTATGGAAGCCCCAAACTCCCTGATAGATTGTTTTGGATTGATAAATGTACGACCAACATAGTGATTTCTGATCAATCCGAGTTCATACCTAATCCCACACCCCTCTGCATACCCTAAGGCTGCAGGTACCCCTGAATCAGGAATAGGAATAACCATGTCTGCTGAAACAGGGGATTCATTGGCTAAGCATCTGCCACTTTGCTTGCGGACATTATATACGCTTCTGCCAAATACCTTGCTATCTGGTCGGGCAAAGTAGATGTGCTCAAAGATACATTGCCTATATTTCTTAGGCTGATCCACAGACTTTTGAGAGGGAGCCCCTCCGGCAGAGGGAGCCTCTCTGGCAGAGGTTATCCCTGAATGATTAATAATAACCATCTCCCCAGGCTCTACATCTCTTATATATTTTGCACCAATAATATCTAAGGCACAACTTTCTGAGGCAAACACAAAGCTGTCATTTAGCCTTCCTATGCACAACGGTCTAAAACCAAACTCATCCCTTATGCCAATCAATTCCTTATTTGTCATAAGAATAAGGGCATAAGCACCCTTAATAAAAGAACTGGCTCTACTAATTCCTTGATACAAATCACAAGAGGCAGCATGGGAAACAATAAGCTGAATAATAACCTCACTATCAGATGTTGTTTGAAAAGCACATCCTTGCTTCTCTAACATTTCCCGAAGTGTATTGGCATTTACCAGATTTCCATTATGAGCAGCAGAAAGCTGTCCCCCTGCATAGGTAACACTAATTGGCTGAGCATTTTCCAATACAGATGAGCCTGTGGTAGAATATCGCACATGCCCAATAGCTGCTGTGCTTACGATGTCATCAAGATTTTGTGTTAAAAAAACCTCTGAAACAAGCCCCATCCCTTTAATGGTTTTCAACCTGCCTTCTTGAAGATAAGTGATTCCGGCACTCTCCTGTCCACGATGCTGAAGGGCAAATAACCCAAGATAGGTTAGTCTTGCTGTTGATAGATGGGTTGTCTCTGCCAGAGGGGCTCCCTCATTTTCATGTCCCCATATTCCAAATATTCCACATTCTTCACGCATAGGTTACACCGTCTCACTTAATCTTGAGATTAACTTAGGTACAATCTCGAAGATGTCCCCAACTATTCCATATGTTGCTACATTAAAAACTGGAGCGTCAGGATCTTTATTGATAGCTACAATACAATCACTTGACTGCATACCTGCTAAGTGTTGAATTGCCCCTGATATGCCACAGGCAATATAAAGCTTGGGACAGACTGTTTTACCCGTTTGTCCAACCTGATGATGATGGGATATCCATCCTGCATCCACTGCTGCACGAGAGGCACCAACCGTTCCATTCAAGGTAGCAGCCAATTCTCTGATCAGCCTAAAATTTTCTCCCGTTTGCAACCCTCTGCCACCGGATACAATTATCTCTGCCTCATCAAGATTTACCCTTTCCTTTGTTTCCTTAATTACTTGCAATATCTTAGTGTGAATATCTCCGGAAGAAAGATTAACTATTGCAGGGATTATTGTTCCGGTTCTGGATGAATTAAATTCAGCCTTTTTCATTACCTTTGGTCGCACAGTAGCCATTTGTGGACGGGTATTTGGGGAAATAATGGTTGCCATGATATTCCCACCAAATGCTGGTCTTGTCTGAAGCAGATTGCCATTTTCGTCTATGTCCAATCCAGTACAATCTGCGGTTAAGCCTGTTTGAAGTCGGGCAGCAACCCTTGGAGACAGGGATCTGCCAATAATTGTTGCCCCTATCAGGAGAATTTCTGGTTTATACTCTCTTATCAGGTCAACCATAACCCTTGTATAGCCATCATCCGAATAAGATTCAAGTAATGGATCTTCTGCAAGATAAATCTCATCTGTGCCATAACCAATCAAGCCTTTAGCAAATTCTGAAACATCCTTGCCTATCAATACTACACTTAATTTTTGATTGAGCTTATCTGCCAATACCCTTCCAGCAGAGATGAGTTCATATGTTACTGACATTAATTTATTATCACGATGTTCAGCAAACACCCATACCCCTTTATATCCTGCCATCTTTTTATCAGATGTTTCCCTTTCAATAATAATTGCTTCTGTCGGGCAAGCATTAACACAGCTGCTACACAGGTTACACCCTTCTCCAATCATAGCAACATTATCTTCCATCTGGATTATCCCAAACGGACAGGATGAAATACAAGCCTCACATCCAATACATTTCTCCTTTGATACAAAAATCCCCATCTCATCACCCCTTCTTGTTAATGTTGCTACAGTTATATCATAATATTTGTCCTTTGTCAATATATTTCGAGCTGTGCAATTAAGATTTAATCCGCAGATTACGCAGATTTCACAGATTATCAGAAAAAAAGAGAACGAAAAATCTATTGGCATGTAGTAGTTGTAGAGACGCAAAATTTTGCGTCTCTACAAGTTTTTCCGTCATTAGTTGTCGAATTTATCTGCAATTTCTTTTAATCTGCGATAATCTGCGAAATCTGCGGATATATTCTCTGTTTCTAATTGCACAGCTCGAATTCTATTGACAAATCAAAAAATTTATGGTATTATAATTACATACGAAATTAAAGGGGAATCTGATGAAGCTGCAAAAGATGATTATTATTCTTGGTTTGCTTTTTTTCTCTCTTGGATTGAGCAATATTAGCTTTGCACAGGAGGGATCCTCATATCTTCTTGGCCCTGAGGATATAATCAGGATTGTTGTCTGGGATAATCCTGAGATAAGTGGTGAATTCAAGGTTGACCCTGCAGGCAATTTCACCATGTCTATACTCGGTGAAATAAGGGTTGAGGGATTAACCACAACTGAATTAGAAAAAATATTATATGAAAAACTTGGCAAATACATTGAAGATCCAAAGATTACCATCACCATACTTGGATATTTCAGTAAAAAAGTTTATATCTTAGGACAAGTAATACAGCCCGGAAAATATTCGATTGGTGGTGAATACATTACCATTCGGGAGGCTGTATTAAAGGCTGGTCTGCCAACAAAGGATGCTGACCTGAAAAGAGTAAAGGTTATTACCCCTGGAAAACCACAGCCTGTTACCAAAATAATAAACCTTTATAAGATCCTTTATAAGGGTGAGATGGAAAAGGATGTAAAATTAGATTCAGGGGATGTTGTTTATGTTCCGATGGCTTTAATACCCCGGATAACTGATACCTTGGGACGGATTAGTTCTCCTTTTATTCAATATCTCTCTTTAGAGAATTTGTTGGGTAGCATGTTTGGAAATGGTAGCAGCAAGGGTACGAAGTAAGTATTCGTGTCAGGGAAGAAAATGTAATAAGGGAGCATGTGCCAGAGAAAACCTCCTCTCTTGTTCTATCTGAATACATATCCATACCGGAGGAAGACAATTGTCAGAAAAATTACTTGCAACCATAAGAGAAAAAAAGACACCTAAAGTAAAGGAACAGTCTGTATCAAATAACTTTTCAGCCACAGCTGTTGCTTACCCTAAAGATGATTCAGGAATAGATGCCCGAATTGTAACTTATCATAGTCCCAAAACCCCAATTTCTGAACAATATCGAATCATAAGAACCAATCTTCAACGGGTAAACCCTGAACATCCTCCGCGACTTATTGCAGTATCAAGCTCTATTCATCATGAGGGTAAATCAACTACAGCTGCTAATCTGGCTATTGCCTTGGCACAGGATCTACATAAAAACATTCTTCTGGTAGACTGTGACATGAGAAAACCAAATATCCATAAGCTGTTAGGATTAAGAATGGATGGGGGAATGTCAGATGTCCTCATGAGAGGGGTAGAATTAGATGCTGTTTTTAAGAAAACCAGGGTAGAAAATCTAACTGTGCTTACAGCAGGCAGGATACCGTCTAATCCAGCAGAGCTTTTGGGCTCTCATCGCATGAGAGAAATGCTGGCTGAACTTAAAAATCGTTTTGATTATGTTATTGTAGATACACCCCCGGTACTTGCTATCACTGATACAGGAATATTGGGATCATTGGTTGATGGTATTGTCATTATTGTTCAGGCATGGAGAACCCAACGGGAGGCTCTTGCCAGAACAAGGTCACTTTTGTCAAATGTTCATGCCAATGTCATAGGATATATTCTTGTCGGTGTTGAACACTTTGTTCCGGGTTATCTCTCCAATTATGGATACCATTATGGTTATGGACAATACTCTGGATACTACGCCCATTCCGAAGAGGTTTGATTTTTTTGAACATACTGCAGATATTGGTGTAATAGCCTATGGAAACACAAGGGAAGAGGCATTTGCTAATATTGCCTGCGGAATGTTTACCATTCTTGCAAACCCAGATAATATCACCCCTAAAAAATCTATTGATATTGAAGTAACCGGATATAATCAGGATGAGTTGCTTGTAAATTTCCTGAGCGAGCTATTATATCATTGTTCTGCAAAAAAGATGCTATTTGATAGAGTTATCATATTGGAGTTAACATCAACCCTTGTCAAGGCAAAGGCTTACGGCGAAAAATATACCTCAGGCAAACATCAATTACTGCAAGAAATAAAGACTGTAACCTATCATCAGTTGAGTATTGAGGATACCGGATGTGGATGGGAAATCCGGGTGATATTTGATGTATGAATAAAGAGACAGAGGGCAGGAGTTATAATGAATAATAATCCATGGCAAGGACCAATAGAACAAATTGATGATTATCGATTCAGGATACCCACAAGCTACATGAATCAGATGAGGGTTCCTGGTCTTATCTATGCCAATCTTGAGATGATGGAGCATATCAAGAATGATAGCACCCCTATTCAAGTAGCCAATGTTGCCTGTCTTCCAGGTATCCTTAAATATTCCATAGCCATGCCTGATATTCATTGGGGTTATGGCTTTTCCATAGGCGGGGTAGGGGCAACAGAGATTGACAGGGGTGGTGTCATCTCTCCGGGCGGGGTAGGAAGTGATATAAATTGCGGGGTCAGACTGCTACGGACAAACCTGACATTATTTGATATTAAAGACAAACTGCCAGCCCTTGTTGATGGATTATTCCGCAATATCCCCTCAGGTGTAGGCTCTCACGGTTTAATTAAGCTCTCACCAAAGGATACAGCAGGTGTTTTGCATACTGGTACTCAGTGGGCAGTGAATCATGGTTACGGCATTCCTGAAGATGTACTGTATACAGAGGAGCATGGACAATTATCATTTGCAAACCCTGAACAGGTAAGCCAAAGGGCATTGGAACGAGGACATAATCAACTCGGTACACTTGGTTCTGGTAATCATTTTTTGGAGATTCAGGTAGTAGATGAGGTATTTGATCCAGAAACAGCTAATGTATTTGGATTAAAAGAGCAACAGATTGTAGTCATGATCCATACTGGATCGCGTGGGCTTGGGTATCAGGTCTGTGAGGATTATCTTCGCTCCATGGGTGATGCCAGTCGTAAGTATGGTATCTATCTGCCAGACAGACAGTTGGCATGTGCCCCGGTAGATAGCCCGGAAGGCAAGGGATACCTTGGGGCAATGGCATGTGCAGCTAATTATGCCTGGGCAAATCGACAGTGTATTATGCACCTGACAAGGGGCGTGTTTGAACGGATTCTTAAGATTAGCGAGAGAGAAATTGGGATGCAATTGGTTTATGATGTTGCTCACAATATTGCTAAAATAGAAAAACATATTGTAAATGGTAGGCAGGTAAATCTCTGTGTCCATCGCAAGGGAGCAACCCGTGCATTTCCAGCAAAACACCCTGATATTCCTGAAAAGTACAAGGATGTGGGGCAGCCTGTAATTGTTCCGGGCGATATGGGCAGGGCATCTTATGTTCTTGTTGGCACACAGCTTGGCATGGATGAAGCCTTTGGCACAGCCTGTCATGGAGCCGGCAGAATAATGTCAAGAACCCGGGCAACAAAAGAGGCAAAGGGCAGATCTATTGCCAGAGAGCTTGCAGATCAGGGCATTATTGTACGATCCTCTGGCAAAGAAACCCTGGCAGAAGAGATGCCTGAGGCATACAAGGATGTCAATGTTGTGGTTAATATCCTCCATCAGGCTGGTATTGCCAGAAGGGTGGCAAAGATGAGACCATTAGGAGTGGTGAAGGGATGAGTAGGGAGCAGAAACGGGTTGTGTTCCTTGACAGGGATGGGGTGATTAATAAAAAATTAGAGGGTGATTATGTAAAATCATACGATGAGTTTATCTTTCTCCCAGGGGCAATAGATGCCATAAAAAAGATCAAGCAAAAGGGATTATTGGTCATCATTATTACCAATCAATCAGGAATTGGCAGGGGTATAATGTCAGCAGAAGATTTGTCCATGGTTCATGAACAGATGCTTGCTGAACTAAAAAAGGATGGTGTACTCATAGATGCCATTTATTATTGCCCTCATTCCCCGGACAATGGATGTGATTGCAGAAAGCCTATGGATGGGCTATTTAAGCAAGCATTAATGGATTTCAATATAGACATAAAAAACTCATGGATGATTGGAGATGAACAAAAGGATATAGATGCAGGGGAAAAAGCTGGGTGCAAAACCTATCTGCTATCGAAAGGAGAATTGTTGATTGAGGCAATAGAATTGTTACTACCTCAATCTTAAGTACATCTTCTGTAGAGTAGTGCTTATAATTCAGCAGAGATGAGGAATGTGTAGACAATCACTATTGGTCTGCACGATCATCGGATTGATTTTCCACATACTGAAGCAGATAATTTAGAAAGGTGGTAATATTTGCAAGTTCTTGCTGGAGTACCTCAAAAACCTCTGATGGTTCTACCTCCCAGTAAAGATGGGTTAATCTATCCCGAAGTTTAATTAATTCTACGCATTTCTTGATAAAATCCATGGGGATAATATTTGCCTGACCTAAAATATTTCCTATCTCCCGACTACTCCCTGGTCTGCCAAGCCCCTGAACCGCAATAATATGGTTTGACAGATCAACAAGAGAATCAACCCCTACCCTCAGGTAATGTTCTGTCAGTGCAATATTATGAGAATTAACAATAAAGTTTGCTTCTGAAATTTCCTTGAATTGAGATAATTTTTTCAAAGACATCTCGGCTCGATTAACCCTTTGAAACACTATTTCCCGATTAAACACAGCCTTCTGTTTGCCTTTGTTTATTCTTTTTTGAAGATACTCATCATAATATTCCAAATAATGCTTAAACCCTGAATATTCCCGACAAACCACGGATTCAAACTCCTGCCTTTGCTTTTCATCACAACAAAAAATAAGTTGTCCCTTGGTGATAATATCATATCGAAATGCTGCTGGGGCATTATTCAGAATAACTACATCAAAATGATCCTTTCCTGTTAACTGACAAAGACCTGCATCTATTTTTATGGAGTATTGAAAGCCGTTTACCGAATCCTCACCCTGCAGTAAAAAAGCAACATCTACATCCTCTGCTACTGCTATATCTGTGAGGATAGAACCAAACAAATAAGAAGCGATTACTTGCGGATCTTTTGAAGAATATTCTATGATGGCTTGTTTGCATTCTTCGAGAGTAATTTTCATTTTGTATTTCCCAAGGTAGAGATGTAAAAATCTTACTTTTCTACTTTAATATAGCACATAAAAAGAGAAAAGTCAAGTATTTTTGGAATATAGTTAATAAATTTGCAACTATTATTGCTTCGTACCTATTCAGGGCATAAAACATAACTAAGGCAGGGACAAGGAGGTAGCACCTCTGTCACCCTGCAGCTACAGTTAGTCGTAGAGACTTGTAGCTGCGACCCTTGTGGTCGCCTTTTGCATGTCTTACTCCTGAATAGTTACCGCAAAATTACAATTTCAGCTTCATATTCTCTAACTGCCTTAACACATAAGTCCTTATATCTTGCGGGGAGGGGAGTTGTCTTTCCAGCCTTCCATCACTCATAATTGGAAGAAATAATTGTTGTAATCTTCCATTGCATGAACAACTTGGGAGAAGATCATTTTTCCTGGATACAACCTTCATTTGATAGCAATTGGTACATCGATACACAGCCTTTGAACCAGACATCTTGCCTCGCTTAGCAACAGGGATACCCTCTATCTCAACAATATCCATGCTGAAATTGATTACTGGTGCATTGCTCAATGCCGTACCAACACCATATCCATCAACTACAGAGCTTAATCTCTGAATACTGTATTCATCCAACCCACCACTTGCAAAGATCTTTACATTATTAAAATCCCTTAAATTAAGCTCCCATCTCACCTCTTCTATAATTCGCTTAAAATCCCCCCGTCTTGAATTAGGGGTATCAAGCCATACTGCAAAAAGGTCATTGCCTAATGTTTGTTCTGCCTTAATTGCTTCAAACTTCTCATCTCCAATGGTATCTATCTGGACAATTCTCTTTATTGTTGGTGGCTCGGTCTCGTGGAACAACCTGAATGCCTCTTCCGGGCTACCCATCATGAGTATTAAGGAATGAGGCATTGTTCCCTGAGGCTTTTCTTGCAGCATTTCAGCACTCTTTATTGTTGATACACCATCACACCCACCAATAAATGCTGACCTGTCTATCATGGGTGCTATGGTTGGATGCATTCGCCTTGCCCCAAGGCTCAGGATGGTTTTGTTCCCGGCTGCAATTCGACATCGTGCTGCCTTGGTTGCAATCCCTGACGATTGGCATAACAGCCCTAAAATAGCTGTTTCTAACATAGCAAATTCTGTATACTCTCCAACTATCTCTAAAACAGGTATCTCTTCTTTGAAGATTGTCCCCTCCGGCAAAATCTGAATGTTTGCCTTAAGATTTGAAAACAAGCATATAACCTCTTCTATGCCTGAGAGTACTGCCCATGAATAGTTTTCCGGCAAAGATGAAGCCCGGACCTCTGCTCGCACCTGTTTGCTGCATTTAGCCTTTTGCAGTATCTCCACGGTTTTCTTGTGATACACATCCGTTGTCTTGCCTGACTTAATATCCTTTTCAGATACAATAAAAAAATTTTTTGCTCTACCCTCCATATTTGCCTCCAGTTTAAGATTTAGGTGCGATTATCGTAATTAGTTAGCAGAAAGAATTCTTGCTTTGAGTTATCTCACTATCCCCAGCTTGCCTC
>JBDRAP010000153.1:0-5458 GCA_043823615.1 bacterium | reverse complement strand
GAGCTTTCTCCGTGTCCCGGATAGACGATTGTTTCATCATCCAATGCCATTAATTTTTTATTTATAGATTTAATAAGGGTTTCATGCGAGCCATTGGGAAAATCTGTTCGGCCTACCCCTCCGGCAAATAATGTATCGCCTGTAAAGATACAATTGTGAATCTTTAGACAGATTCCACCCTTAGTATGTCCAGGGGTATGCAATATCTCAATAGTTATCCCTGAAACCTCAAGTATTTCACCATCTTCTAATATATAATCAGCCTGTTTTGAGGTTACAGAGCTATTTACAAAAGAAGAAAGATTTAATATGGGGTCATGAAGCATTTTGGCATCGTTTTGATGGATGAGTATTTTTGCCCCGGTTTGCTCAGCAATAAATAAATTTGCTCCAATATGATCAATGTGTCCATGGGTATTGATGATATAAACAGGGTTCAATCCTTTTTTCTTTAAGAACTGCAATATCTTTTCTCCGTCTTCTCCTGGATCAATGATGACGCATTCCCTTGAGTTTTCCTGAGCAATAATATAACAATTCGCTCTCAATTCTCCAACCATAAGTGTGTAAATCTGCATTTTTCACCTCCAGTGTAATAATTATACATGAATGCATACAAAAAGTCAACCGGAAATTTTAGCATGACAACATCCAGCAAAAATATTGACAATATTCAATCTTTATGGTATTATTATACTCGATGTTCAAGTTTTTTAATCTGTGCAGAAATCAGACACCTACTCTCTGTCATTTCGACCCTCAGGGAGAAATCTATCTATTGTCTGTACATCATAACTTTTATTATCTTCACTCAGTTCTTGAGATCTCTCGTCGAGTACTCCTCGAGATGACAAGGTCGAGTACTCTTCGAGATGACAAGGTCGAGTACTCCTCGAGATGACAAGGTCGAGTACTCTTCGAGGTTGTGTCAAGAAAAAACTTGAACATCGAGTTATAGTAATAATCCTTCAGTCACCAAGGTACAATTATTATGGAAACAACAGAAATGGAATCCACTCACTACCCCCATCAGCAAGGCGTAACCACCTCTTTATCAATGATTAAAGACAAACTCTCTCTCATGAGGCAGGAACATGTCCTTAAATATTATGACAAGTTGTCGCTTCAGCAAAGGGAAGATTTATTATCCCAAATATCAAGCATAAACATTTCTCTTGTTAATGAATTGATTGCTATGGGGATGGCAGACAGAGAACCGCATCCGCGACTTGAACCCCCTCATGTTATTTCCATAAAAGATGAAAGACATCAGGAGGCAAAAGAAAAAGGGGAGGAGGCATTGAGGGATGGCAGGGTAGCCTGCTTTGTTGTTGCTGGCGGACAAAGCACCAGGCTTGGGTATAATTTGCCCAAGGGTACATTTGGGGTTGGACCTGTAACCAACAAAAGCCTTTTTCAATATCATGCAGAAAAAATAGCAGCCATTTCCCGCAAGTATAATACCCAGATCCCATGGTACATTATGACCAGCAAGGAGAATAATAAACAAACAAGGGATTTCTTCCATGAGCATGGATTTTTCCAGCTTCAGATGAGTGATGTTATTTTTCTTGAACAAGGGATGCTGCCTGCGATTGATTTTGGTGGTAAATTAATCATGAGCAGCCCTGCTAATATCTCTATGAGTCCTAATGGGCATGGTGGTTCCCTGCTTTGCCTTAAAGAAAGCGGTGCATTGGAGACACTAAAAAAACAGGGGATCGAGGAAATATTTTATTTTCAGGTAGATAATGCCTTGGCTAGGATAGCTGACCCAATATTTATCGGATATCATCAATTGGAACGCTCCCAGATGTCTACAAAGGTTGTTCCCAAGATTCATCCTGATGAACGGGTTGGGGTTCTTGGATATATTGATGACAAATTAGGGGTAATTGAATACACAGAACTGAATGATGAAGAAAGACATGCTGTTAATCCAGATGGCTCTCTGAAATTTATGGCAGGTAATACAGCTATTCATATGTTAAATGTTGAATTTATCAGTCAACTTGTCAGAGATGGGTTTCATCTCCCATATCATGCAGCAAGAAAAAAGATACCATATATTGATGAGAATGGGAAGATGGTAGAGCCACAGGAAATTAATGGGATCAAGTTTGAGACATTTATATTTGATGCATTAAGATATGCCGGGCACTCTGTAGTAATGGAGGTGGACCGTAAAGAGGAGTTTTCACCATTGAAGAATATGACCGGCTCAGACTCATCGGAAACAGTCAGACACGATATGATAGCCATGTACAATAGCTGGTGTGAGGCAGCAGGGATTGAGATTAATGACTGTTCTGTTGAAATATCCCCATTATTTGCCTTGGATAAGGATGAGTTTGTACAACGGATTGCTGGCAGAAAGATCAAAATGCAGGACAAAGGGTTGTATGTTGAGTAGTCAGTCGGATAGTTGGATAGTCAGGACTCTTTGACTACAAGACTACAAGACTATAGGACTACAAGACCACAAGACCACAGGACTACAGGACTAATTTCCCATATGAAATCCCACATATTATCCATATCAATATTATTGCTTCTTGTTATTGTTTTCTTTCACAAGATAATATTTACCACTCAATTAGTTAGCGGGGTAGATATTTCAACCCTTAATATCCCCTTAAAGACATTTCTGGATAACGCTATTGCCGGCAAGGAATCGCCACTGTGGAATCCATACACCTATTGTGGCATCCCCTTTATTGCTCAAATACAGCCTGCGGTTTTTTATCCATTAGATATAATCTTCCGTAGCCTTTCACTGCCAATTGCCCTAAATATCTGCACATGGTTTCATATCTTTTTATCCGGAGTATTCACTTACTTCCTTGCCAGAGAGCTAAAAATTAGCAGGTTTGGGGCATTAATTGCCGGCATCATCTTTAGCTTTAATGGCTATCAGTTTGCCCATCTTATAGGCGGACATACCCCTATTTTAAGAACACTTCCATGGATACCAGCAATTTTGTACTGTCTGGAGCGGTCTATTTCCCGGCAAAGCCTTTTCTATGCTCTAACTGGTGGCATCCTGCTGGCTACACAGATATTTGCAGGATTTCCACAGATAACATTTTATACTCTTGTAGCTATTGTTGCTTACTCCATGTGTCGAGGCTTTAAGAATGTCGGCTTTTCATCAATTATAATAGTAGTAGGTCTGTTAGCCGGAGCTATTCAGATCCTGCCTGTTATAGAGATAATGCCGTATACAACAAAGTGTTCAGGGGCTGATTTTAGTTATCTTAGGGTTTCTTCATTTCCACCATTTAATCTCTTAACATTTATTATCCCGGAGATATTCGGGGGTGGAATGAATGTAGCATACTGGGGGGAATGGCACTTTGGTGAGGTTATTGGATATATGGGGATATTGCCCTTAATAGCGATAGCCATTGCTGTATGCCAAAATCGAACAAGGATAACCATGCTGTGTCTTGCGATTATGGTAATATTTTTGCTGATTGCCTTTGGCGGCTATCTACCCGGGGCAGAGGGTTATTATTCCCTTATCCCAGGATTTAATATCTTCCGGTGTTCAGCTAGGGCAATAGTAATGTTTGACCTTTTTGGTGCAATCCTGTCCGGGTATGGGATTGCATGGATAGTGGAAAATCCGAAGAGATTAAGTGGTATCCTCAAATGGTTAATATCCTTAAGCCTAATTTACGGGATAATAGCTGCATGGTTTTGTCTGTTCCAGAGTGGGGCAATGTTCTGGTATCATGTAATACAGGCTATCACCTCCTTAGAAACTGTGCGAGAGGTATCTCAACCATTATCCATAGAGTTTATCACCAATGCCTATCATCTGAGTGTTTATGGGGCAATTAAATCTTTTCTTTGGTTAATTATCAGCACTATTGTACTCTATCTTTGGTCTAAGCAATGGCTATCAACAGGGTTGTTTAAGTTAGGAGTAATAATAATATTGGTTGTTGATTTATGGTTATTTGGACATAACTATATACAAACAATGCCAAGTGATGATATTCGTATGAATCAAAAAGTTATTGAACTCTTAAAAAGGGATAATTCCTGTTACCGCATATGCATGCTGAAATTTCTTACAAATATCGGACAAATGTATAGCTTGTGTCAGGCAGATGGATTTGAATCATCTATTAGCAGTCGATATAATGAGTTGGTAAACACATGTAACGGCATATTCCCACAGGCACCATTGATTTTGGCTAAATTTTCAAGATGGCATAATCTTCACAATCTATTGAATATAAAATATATTATTGGTCCATCCGATGTGAAAATGGTAGGGTTGCCACATCTCAAACATATATTTTCCGATGAACAGATTAGTATTTATCAGAATCTCACCTGTATTCCAAGGGCATTCATTGTACATGGTTTTGAGGTGCATAAGCCCAAAGATGTGCTGAAACGATTGGCTGAAGGCTCATTTGATCCATTAAGGTGTGTCATTCTGGAAGAGAAACCAAATCTTATTTCCATAGATATGCCTGCAAATACAAGAAATAATCCAGAAATCTTAAAGTATTCGTTGAACGAGGTAATTATTCATGCAGAATTAAAACAGCCCGGGATTTTGGTCTTAACCGATACATGGTATCCCGGTTGGCAGGCATATATTGATGATAAAAAAACAAAGATATACATAGCTGATTATATTTTCCGGGCAATAGAGCTAACAGGTGGCAAACACCAGATAAGGTTTGTATACCAGCCCAAATCAATCATGTATGGAATGATAATAACACTTGGTACGCTTGGTGTGGTATTGATTGCTTTAACTCGATGTTCAAGTTTTTTCTCAGGCACAACCTCGAAGCGTACTCGATCTTGTCATCTCGAGGAGTACTCGACGAGAGATCTCAAGAACTGAGTGAAGATAATAAAAGTTATGGTGTAAAGACAAAAGATAGATTTCTCCCTGAGGGTCGAAATGACAGAGAATGGGTGTCCGATTTCTGCACAGGTTTGAAAACTTGAACATCGAGTTTGAGTATCCTGATTAGAAAGCGTACAGCAGGAGACAATGGGTTAGAGATTGACAGGTATACAGACAATCACAAGGGATTGTCTGTATACCTTCAGACTTGTCCGACCAGTCTGACTTATCCGACAATAAACTGTCCGGGATAAAAAGCATGCTTCCACAGCATTGTGGGATCATATCAGTTTTCTTTGCACCATGAACAATTGTCGGACGGAATTAAATATCTCGATATAATCTTGTGTTTGGTAATCAGTATATGTCCATTCCATCTTGCGAAATGTTTTGGCAATAAATCGCAGGGTTATCTCAACATAAATGCCATTACCAATATAGATTCGATGGCTATTGTCTTTGGTCGTTGCTAATACCAATTTTGCTGTATTAAGATAGCCTGGATCAAGATTTATCCTTCTTTTATCCTTGTCAATAAATTCTTGTTCAATAGAGTTTGTTAGTATCTTTATCCTTGCC
>JBDRAP010000152.1:0-4380 GCA_043823615.1 bacterium | reverse complement strand
ATAGGTACTCACACTGCCAATTGCTGCCTGAATTATATTGGTTGTCCCCATTATCGTCTGTGTCCCTGATACAATCTTCCACACATTTTCATTCTCATCCAATCTAAATAATCGATAGCGTTCCACATCCTCTTTTTCATTGCCATCATCCGGGTCAGGGTAGGAGATTAGCAGCATCATATTACTATCCGGCTGAATAAGATTATTATCCCCATCAACTGCCGCCAATTGCCAGGCATTTCCCAACAATCTTTCTATGGCTGGATTTGCCTTAAGTAGATTCGTCTGTGTGGCAGCTATCTGTGTTACCCCAAATATTGTCCCGCTTGCATAGGCATTTGTTGGCACATCCACAACAACAAACTGTCTCTCTGCTCCCATACACACCACGCTTGATGCAGCCGGTAAAACCGCTGCCTTGTTTACCACCCGTATCCCATCTGAAGACACAGAATAACTTCCCGGCAATCCCACACCATTGACCGCCCGAAATCGGTAGTAATAAACATTGCCGGGTTGTTTATCCGAAAAACTTGCAGTAACATAATTCCCTCGAACACTCCCCAGCAATGTCCAGCTCCCATTATTTACCCTTTCCTCTATCTCATAAGATGCTATCCCTGAATCTTCATCATAGCCTCTCGCATTATCCCAACGCAGCAAATATTTCCCATCTGTACTTACATCAATATCACCCTCTCTGTCATAGGAATTTTCGGTCAGCGTACCGGGTGTAGATGGCGGGGTAATGTCTGTGGTTGGCTTGGCAGAACATTGTGTGCTGGATGAATAATTCACCCCATCAAAAGCGAATGCTGCGTAACAATACTGCACATCCTTCATAACCAGCATATCCTCATATTTGCTTCCTGTATTGTTGTAGACCATGATACCATCGGTAACTGTTGCTGGATAACTATTCATCTTTCGAACAATCACTGTCCTCAGATAATCCCTATCCATTGGATTTGTCCAACTCAAGGCTATTTTTCCATACTTTCCTGTGGCTGTAAAGCTGCCAATACTGCCGGGAGGGGTAGTGTCCGTAGGGGTAATCATCAATTGGGCAGAGGCCGTTGCCATGGAATGCCATCCTTCTCCATCAGATGTAAAGGCAGCATAATAATAGGTGATATTGGGCAATACCACTGAATCAATCGTGGATGTCCCTGCTCCCCTGTACACCTCAACGCCGTCTGTATGATCCAGAGAATACCCACCCATTTTTCGCAAAACAGTAACATCCTTGACTCGCAAATCAGGGGGAAACACCCAATTCAAATATACCTCTCGATTATTCCCTGTTGTTGCGGTAAACGCAGAAACATTATTCATGGCTGTAGCAGCGATTATATAAGAAGAAAGAGCTGTTATAGCAGCACTAATGGTATTGCTTGCAACATTTATTTGTGACTCAATTGCCTTCCATGTATTATCAGACAATTCATATATTCGATACCCCTGCTCTGTGATTGTCCCTGCCTCTGGATAGGAAAGCGTAAGTGTTGCCGAGCCATTTAGTGATACACTTTGATTGTCACTCTTTATAGCCGTAAATTTTTTGGCTGTGGTCAGGATATAACCGATAGGCGGAATAGCCAAATCCAATCTTGTGGTTGATGGTGAGACATCACTAATAGTAAATGTAGTCGTACCAGTAAAGCAGTCATCTGGAAGGTTTACCCAAACAGCATTATTATAAGAAACCGTTCCAGCAGGTGGAAATTGGGCAGCCTTGCTTGCCACCATTATCCCATCTGAAGAAACAGAAAATGTACCCCATTGCCCAGACTCATCCATGGCTCGCAAACGATAGAAATAGGTATTGCCGACCAACCGGCTGTATATATTATAACTGTTTATTTGGGGCAAGATACCGCTGGCTATGGTTGTCCATGTGCTGCCTGCCACCATTTCCTGAAGCTCATAACCAGTTATCCATGAATTAGCCGGATGCCCCCAGTTAACAGAAAAATTTCCATTAAGGCTAATATCCACATCTGATGTGCCCTCTGTAGGTGTACCCAGAATGATTGACGGGGTAGACACTGTCCCGGATTCATATGCCCCTAAGTCTGGTGCACTCCCGGCATAGGGCAAACCAGTATCTGTCCCCTTATTTATACAAGGACTGCTGTCGATAAGGTGAAAATCAGGTGAGAATTGGTTATCTGGATTAATAAATCCAGCACTTATTCCAACCACAGAAGAGGTTGCCTGGGATGGTACCCCTCCATCCAAGCTAAAAAATCCATTATGGCTCATATCCATGTTTGTAACATTTGAGGTAAAGGTTGCTGCATACCCTTTATCAAATATATTATTCTTAACCACAAGATTATTTACAAACTTGTCTATCCCGCAGACAATGCTATAACCATTGGTATTATAAACCGTATTATTGTAAATCGTTACATTCTTTGCACCATTAATATATATCCCTTCTCCATAATGCAGCCAGCCAGCCCTTGTAATATTATAGACCAAGTTGTTTCGAATAAGAACATTTGTCGGAGCACCATCATCTGTAGAATTAATCCTAATCCCTCCCTCTGAATCATAAATCATATTCTTTTCTACCAGAATGCTGGGTACATTTCCCTGGATAACCACAGCCACTCCATTAGACTCAAGGGCATTATGAAAGCCATGACATCTATTCCCCCGAAGAATTGTTCCCAGATTGCTCTTAATATCAATAGCGTTCCTACTCTTTCCACCCAAAGTAGTATAAAGATGATTATTCTCAATCAATGTTTGTTCTGCATTTCCAGCTATAATCTGGATGCAATCACCGGTACAATCATAGATTTCATTGTTGCGAAAGACATTATTCTTGCCATCCATTAATATAATCCCATGACAATCTCCGCCATACCTGAAAAAGTTATAGATATCACAATCCTCAACCAAAACATTATCTGCCCATGAAATATCAATCCCATCTGCCTGACCATTTCGAATGATACAAGAAGAAAGGGTAATGTTGGATGGCTTTCTGTTATTCTCTGCACTCCCAATACGGATACAATCATCAGACACACCATTTTGATCAAACAAGATATTCTTGAATGTCCAATATCTACCATCCCAGAGCTTCATATTCATCAGGAACCCAGCACCATCATTCCTGATTGCCACATTTTCGCCCGGATAAGCCTGAACTGTAATAACCGCGGTACTGCTTCCACTCTGACAGGCAGAAAAATCAAGTGGTGAAACTATCGGGTATATCCTGCCTTCTCCAAAGACATCCCCGCGAATATTTAAGGTATTGCCTGCCGTAAGTTTATTAATACCTGTCTGAATATTTTTCCATGGACGAACAATAGAACCATCACCATCCACTGCAACAGAATTATCTACATAATAATTCGCTGCAACACTAACTACTGGTATTAACAATAAAATGCCTATTAATTTCATTACATTCCAAAAATGCTTCATGTTACAACCTTTCCTAAAAAATCATACTACCATAATATAACACATTTTTAGTCATTAGTCAATCTAAATTCACGGATTTGTGGCAAGACACTTGAATAGCATCTTCAAATAGGATATTTTCATTTTACTGCAACACGATACGAAAAATAGTTGACTTATTGCATGATTTGGTATATAATTGTCAGCAGTCAGGACAAAATAATCATCATTCCTTCTGCATTAATCCCGAAGGAATGATATTATTGTAGCCAGGAGTCAGGAGTTTGGATAAGATAATCATCAAAGGCATTGATTTTTATGGTTTCCACGGCGTAAGTCAGGCTGAACAGGAACTGGGTCAAAGATTTATTGTGGATGTTGAATTGGAATTGCCACTGAATAAGGCCGGCAAAAGCGATCAGTTGACAGATACTGTTAATTATTGTGAAATTTATAGCCTGATAAAAGAAAAAGGACAGCAAAATAGATACAACCTGATTGAGGCTATGGCGTCTGATATGGCTGAGTCTATCCTGAAAGGGTTTGACCTTGTGGAAAGGGTAAATGTATACATAAAAAAACCGCATGCACCCATCGGTGGTGTGATTGAATATGTTGAGGTACGGATAAGCAGGAAAAGGACTGAAGGCTCGTAGGAACAACCTACTCTCACTTGCCTGTTCCTTGCTACAACCATCTGTCCCAATTGTAGTTGTGATCTTGTGTCCTGAGGTTTGTAATCATGGCTGTAGCATACATTTCTTTTGGCTCAAACATTGGCGATAGAGTGGAGTATATTGAAACAGCCATGGGGATTATCCGGGCAAATCCTTGCGTGCAACCACCAATGCAGGTATCCTCATATTATGAAACAGAACCTGTTGGATATACAGATCAGCCTGTATTCATCAATGGTGCGGCAAAAATAAACACAACCTTTTCTTGCGAAGATCT
>JBDRAP010000151.1:0-6858 GCA_043823615.1 bacterium | reverse complement strand
ACGCTCAAAATAAGGCTAAAACCGTTTGATTATGATACAAAATATATTTGCGTGGTTACCAAACAGGCAAAGGATACCTGTGCCGGAAACCAGATGCTCAATAACTATGTCTGGTCGTTTACCACAGAGAGGCGTCTATTGCCACTTGCCCTTGAGCTTATTACGCCCAATGGTGAGAAGCCATGTATTGCTGGTAATAGCAAATGTTCTGTTGTCTGGACAGTAGGTGGCGGTATCCAGCCGTATAAGGTTTCCTTGTATTACTCCATGGATGGGGGCAATGTATGGACATTGATTGCAGAGAATGTGGACGCATCGCCCTATGGCTGGCAAGTACCAGCTATAGACCCGTTGCATGTCAAGGTTAAGATGGTGGTCACAGATGCCAACAATCAGCAGGTGTCTGATATAAGCGATACTGCCTTTGAGATTGATTCAATACCACCAACAGTGGTAAGTGTTTTGCCTGTAAATGGGACATCCAATATGCTGGGGAGTTCAACCATTATCATTAAATTCAGCGAGGAGATGAATGCCCTGGCCACACAAGAGGCGTTCAGTATCAATCCAAGCCCGGGTATAGAGGGCTATACATGGTCTGATGGCACAACTACCCTGACGATTAAGGTAAAACCGCTTACCCCTGATATTAAATACTACTGCCAGATTAGTAAGGCAGCCAAAGATACCTGTGCCGGTATCCCCTTAGCGGCAGTGTACGAATGGTCGTTTATGGCAACCAGGCCATTTGACTTGCTTGGGGCAAAGATTCTTGCACCAAATGGTGGCAATACATTGAGGGGACAGTACTCTGTTGTCCCTGAAAATATAACCCTGCCAAGCGGCTGGATGAGCAGCATGGTTGGCTCAGGCAGTGCTGCTATGGAGGATGTTGCGGTTGGTGATGGGGATAATGACGGCTCAAATGAGGTCTATGGTGTCTGCGGCTCGTACATTTATCAATTCAAACAGAATGTATCTACATGGACTTCTGCAGTCATTGGCACACAAAAAACCCATGGATTTCATGCTGTTACAGTAGGTGATGCAGATAATGATGGCAAAAATGAGCTGTATGTTGCGTATGGGCCCGTGGGTGGCTGGGATGGTTGTGCGTATCAGTATAAATGGAACGGTACATTATGGGTTGAAACAAGTGTTGGCTGGGCATATAAGGGTGTTCTGGATGTTAAGGTTGGTGATGTGGATAATGATGGCAAAAATGAGCTGTGGCTATGTGATTCCAAGGGCTATGTGTATCAGTGCAAATGGGGTGGCAGTTCATGGTCTGTGCCGTTTTATACCTCTGGCGATGTTTGCTATATCTACACAACCGGCATTGAGATAGGCGATGCAGACAACAATGGCAAGAATGAGCTGTATGGGGTAAAGAACGATGGATATACTATTTGTATCAAGTACGAAAATAACTCATGGAAGTATGGCACGATAAGCGATAGGATCGGGACACAGATAGCCGAAAGAATAGGTGACGGCATTGGCATTGGTGATGGGGATAATGATGGCAAGCCTGAAATCTATCGGGCAGTTAATAATGGTCCTGTGTATCAGATTAAATATAATGGCTCAACATGGACAACAACAAAGATAATGGAAAACTCCTGCGGCTATGATGTTGTTGTCTGCGATGGGGATAATGATGGCAAAAAGGATGTGTTCGTAGTTGACACAAGCAAAAGGCTCTGCCGGCTCAATTGGAATGGCACGAGCTGGGACAGGACAGATGTTGGCGAGGCAGGGACAGGATTGACGCAGGCGATAGCCACTGGAGATGTGAATAAGGATGGCGTGATTGAATTGTATACGGCAAATAATGATAAAAATATCTATCAATTCAAATGGTCGGCAAGTATCAGTGTAGATATTCAGGGACGGCTGATAGAGGGACAGACCAATGCCATCGGATGGAAGGCAATTGGTGGGACACCGCCATATCTATCCACCCTGTACTATTCTATTGACGGTGGATATACCTATAACATGATATCCTCAAACATTGGTACATTTACCTTTGACTGGAAGGTGCCTACGGTTAACTCTAAGGCATGTCTGGTAAAGGTTGTTGTTACAGATAGTACAGGAAGGTCTGCGGTTGGCATAAGTAACAGCTTCTTTGAGATTGATTGTATCCCACCACAGATAGTCAATGTCTCACCAATAGGCAGGAATGTACCCATAACTACAGATGTGTTTGTAGGCTTTGATGATATTATGAATACAAGCTATACAGCAAAGGCATTCAGTATTTATCCCGGGGTAGTAATTAATGGTTGCCGATGGGAGGGCTATAATAATGTTATGGTTATTGATTTGGCCGACCTTAGCTATGATACAGAGTATACATGCAAGGTAGACCTTAATGCCATTGATACATGTACAGGTAATCCAATAATAGGTGTATATTCATGGAAATTTAAGACTGTGGCACAGCCGGACATACCCTTGCCGCTAAAGATAGAGCTACACTGTCGCGGTGAGGTGACACAGGGTGATAACATATGCAATACCATTCGATTAACAAGGGAGGGGGATTGGTATCAGAAGTGGGGTTGGGATGAATACATGGTTGTTTATAAGCTTGATCCAAATACGAGCTTTGTCTATGCCTCACCGTATGGGTATTATAATGCAGCAAGTCATACCCTTACCTGGTGGGTAAACATGAAGGGTCTGCCGCCAGGCTCAAGCACAGCCGTGTGGAAGGCAGAACTGACCGCATCGATACTGCCGGATGCAAAACCAGGCAGCTTTATAGAGAATAAGCTTATGGTCTATCCCGGAGCCATCCCAAGCAGCCTTGAACCGTGGATGCCGATGAAGGTAGAGAATAATACATTGGTAAGATACACCGGCACACAAACCATGAGCCTGCCCTCTAACTGGAGGGTAGAGGAGATGATGTTAACAGTCGACTTATTGAAATGGATAGGTATTGGGTATTGGAAAGACAGGCTGATTGCCACCGGCATGATTACTCAAGAGGAATTCTCACCAACTAAGGATTGGACAAATGACTATTATTTCAATGACTTCATGACGATTATCAAGAATAAATATCCACAACAGTTTGTTTTTGACAAGATGAAGTGGAAGACTATCTCCCCATGGTCAGTCAAGGCATTGAGCAGGGTGATTGCCACACCTGCGGTAATAGATGGGTCATGGAAAAAGGTAAAGATAGGTGCAAGTGTAGGTGATTATGTCATTGGTGCGGTAGCCATTGGAGATGTGGATAATAATGGCAGGCAAGAGATCTACTATGGTGATGTGGGCAATTATCTCTATCAGTGCAAGTGGAATGGCAAGGATTGGGAGGCAAAGCAGATAGCCAAGATGGAGTGGCCAATAGAGGCGATTACGGTTGGCGATGGGGATAACGATGGCAATGATGAGTTGTATGTGGTTGGGCAAGGCAGGCCAGTGTATCAGTTCGAATGGGATGGAGCCTCATGGGTACGGACAGTTGTTGGCGAGGATGGGGATGGCATCTTTTCAGTAACCATTGGTGATGGGAACAACGATGGTATCAATGAGATCTTCGTTGGGTGTAAGAATGACTGGGTGTATCAGTTTGCCTGGGTTAATGGTTTCTGGGTAAAGTCAAGTGTGGGTGAATGCGGCTCAGATATTTTCAAGATATCCATTGGTGATGCAGATAATGATGGAAAAAAGGATGTGTATATTGCCTGTGAGGATGGCTTCGTTTACAGCTTCAGATGGGTTAATAACCAGTGGACAGGAGTAAAGATTGCCAGACCAGACAGCGTCATGTTTAGCGTGTCGGTCGGGGATGGTGATAACGATGGCAAGGAGGAGATATACGGGGTGTGCTTTGATGGACATGCGTATCAGTTCAAATGGCATGAAAAGGGATGGATTATAACCGATATGGGTGTTGGTGGCGGTCCAGAGGAAAGGGACGGGGCGTGCAGCCTGCAGGATGGCGACAATGATGGCAAATATGAATTATATGTCTCAAGTAAGAGTGGGCATGTGTATCAATTTAAGTGGGATGGTGCTTCATGGATGAGGTCAGACATAGGCAATGTCAATGTTCCACTTCATTATGTAGCCATTGGTGATGGTGATGGGGATGGCTTGTATGATGTATATGCTGCGGATGGCGGGGTGCATCAATTCAAGATAGAGCCGCAGCTATCACTCAGGGTTGAGACGCAAAAGGTGTCTTATGCAAAAAAAGAGTTTGTTAAGATAACCCTGAAGATAGCCAATTATAGCTCAAGCGAGAGGGTATTGAAATTTAAGACAACAAAGATGTTTGACTTGAGGATAAAATCACTTGGCAGCGGGTGTGTGGTTTATGACTTGGCATACAACAAGACCTTTGCTGATGGTATGGCAATGATACGACTGGCACCCGGGGAGGAGCAGGTACTATCTGAATTAGATTGGGATCAGAAGGATTTGTATGGCAACAATGTGTCTGACGCAAGATATTGCATCGAGGCAAACCTTGCCCCTGGACGCTTAGGCAGCCACATGGAAATGAAGGCAAAAAGCAAGGAAGTGGAGATATGTTCAGCCGTGCCATTGTGGATACCATCTGTGTCGGCCCAACAGCCGTACACAGAGTTTGACATTGAGGTAAGGGTAGGGACAATGACCAATCAGATAAAGGATCTGTTTGGATGTGCCTTCAGGCTGAATTATAATGTTAATGATGTCCGATTAAGCGTTATTCGGGTAGATGCAGGTAGTTTTCTTGGCAGCGATGTGATTTCGTTTACATCAAGCGTGGATACCAATAAAGGGTGTGTGGATATTGGGCTGTCACGCAAGAAAGTGGCAGGTATTGGTGTGGATGGATATGGGGTTATAGCAAAAATACGGGTCAAGGTTGAGTATATCTCTGGCTCAAGCCTTAAGCTAAGTCTTAGCAATGTTGGCGCTGCAAGCTCAAAGGGTGAGTCTATCCTGATGGAGGCATCAGGGACAGAGATAGCCATTGGTGGGCAGGTAAATGTCTGGCCAGGTGATACAAATAACGATGCTTTAGTAGATGCCAATGATATTACCACCCTTGCCTCCTATTGGCAGCAAGTTGGTTATCCAAGGAAGAATGCCTCTTATATCTGGTCTGCTCAGGTCTCAAGCATCTGGTGTAATCAATATGCAGTCTATGTTGATACCAATGGTGATGGTGTGATTGACAGCAGGGATATACTGGCTATTGGGTTAAACTGGGGGCAAAAGAAGCCCGTACAGGGTGCACCCAGTTTGAGGATGGAAAACAACATTAGCTTGGTGGGTGCTTATCGGGAGATGTACAAGGTATTGGAAGAGAGTCCTGAGACAACATTTGGCGAAGAAATAAAGGCAACACTTAAGGGGCTGATCATTCAGGCAGTATCAGATTATGTCCCGGTAAAGAGCAGCGTTCTGCAAAACTATCCCAACCCATTTAAGTTAGAGTGCTGGATACCGTTTGAGCTTTCAGAGGCGGCACGAGTGGTTATTAAGATATACGCTATCACTGGTCAGTTGATACGAACCATTGACCTTGGCGAAAGGGAAAAAGGAACATATCTGGAAAAGGATGGCAGCCATGCCGCTGCCCACTGGAATGGTCACAACGAGGATGGCGAAGAGGTAGCAAGCGGTGTGTATTTCTATAGATTAGAGGCAGGGGGACAGGTGTCGACGAGAAAGATGGTGGTGCTGAAGTAAGATTTTGGGACGCAGATAAACGCAGATTATCAGGATTTTAAAAAGGAGAAACAGAGGAAAAATGGAACCTGTTTTTCTTTTTTCCCCTTACTTACACAGATGATAATTTGATAATATGCATGAAATGGGGATAACGCATATAATGTAGGCAGATATTCAAATTTTATCCTGAAAATCTGCGACAATCTGCGTCCTCTTTCATTCATAATTTTTAATTTCTCCAAGGGGGGTGTTTGAGATGAAAAGGGCATGTGTCGTATTGATTATTATGTGTATGATAGTGGCAAACAATGTCCATGCCAAGCACAATACAGGTGCCAAGTGTCTCATCTTTGGTGTTGGGGCAAGGGCAAGTGGCATGGGTGAGGCAATGGGGGCAGTTGTGGATGATGCCTCATCCATATACTGGAACCCTGCCGGGTTGGGATTTATCCAAAATATGCAATTCATGGCAACCCATTACCAGCTGTATCCGGATATTAGCGATGGATGTTACAATAATTTTATGGGAGGGGTAATGCCCCTTGGAAAGAGCAATGGTGTCATTGGTGGTGGAATCATCTATTTTTCTCAAGGTACCTATCCAGTCATGAAAGACTATGATGGGCTTGGGGTATTGGAACAGACAGGCGAGTGTTATGCTCGGGACATAGCAGGGATTGCTTCATATGGCAGAATGCTTGGAAAAAACATGGCTGTAGGCGGAGGGATTAAGTATATTGACAGCAAGCTTTATGTTGATTATGATGGTCATGCTATGGCTATTGACCTTGGGGTATTGGCTAAGGATGTTGTCAGGAAGGGCTTAAGTGTTGGTGTGAGCCTGACTAACTATGGAAATAAGATCTATTATCAGGATAAACCACAGGCAGATGTCTTGCCGTTAGCGTTGAGGTTTGGTGTAGGGTATCGGCTGAATGATGAGATAATCCTTGCCTGCGACATTAATCAGCAGGTAAATGATAAATATACCGGCATAAACCTTGGCATCGAGGGATACCTGATGAACAATTTTATTGCCAGGGCAGGCTATCTTGACAAGGGAGCAGGGCTAAAGGGTATAACCTATGGATTTGGAGTGCCTTATGGCAGGTATCGATTTGATTTTGCTAATGCACCCGGCGGGGAATTGGGCAGGATAAATAAGAT
>JBDRAP010000150.1:0-6742 GCA_043823615.1 bacterium | reverse complement strand
CCTACCCTATCACCCAACAAACAGGTTGTTACATGGGAAATAGGGGATTTACCGCCTAATAGCAGTGGCTATATAACCCTGATGGTGAACGCAAATACTGAAGGCTATGCAAATCAACAGGATATGTATAATAAGGTTACCATCTCTTCGCAGCAACCTGATAGTAATCCGAATAATAATTATGCTGAATGTAAAACCCGTGTAGTTAATCCGGTTACAAATCTCCATGTTATCAAGCATGGCCCCAAACAGGTCTCACCCGGCAAGGAGATGACCTATACCATTCATTATGGTAATGCCGGGAACACAGCGGCAAAAAATATAGAGATAGTGGATACCCTGGACAAGGGTGTAACCTACATGGGTAGTGATATTGATTACAAGTATCCACCCCAGGTTATCGGCAATAAGATTATCTGGCGGATACCAAAGATTAGACATGGGTTTAATACCAATTTCGATGTACGGGTATTAGTAGCTGGAAATATTTCCAAGAAGGTTCTTTGCAACGAGGTTGAGATTACTGTCCTGCCTACTGACCATAACCCTAAGAATAATTCCTCTAAATGGGAAACAAGGGTGGTAGAACAAAAGGCTGATCTATCTGTAGTGATAAGTGCTGACATAGCTCGACCAGGGTTTAAGAAAAACCTTTATGTTACCTGCACCAATGAGGGAACAGGGAAGGCTGAAAATGTTGTGGTTACCCTTAGCTTACCCGATAAAAACCATGCAACATATGACTATAGCTGTCCTCAGGGGGATTATAACTCTTCCCTGAATACCATTACATGGTCTGTTGGCTGCTTGCCTGCTGGCGAGAGTAAGCATTACCGGGCAAAGATTGCAGTAAAAACCCCTGCTCCGCGTGGAACCAGACTCTATAGTCAGGCAACAGTCTCTACCACCTCACCAGAATCAGATAGCAAAAACAATACGGCAAAGGAGCATGAGGATGTAATTACCTCCTATGATCCTAATATGAAGACATCATCTCCCCAGGATTATGTGCCAGCTACTGCCACGGCTATATCCTATACCATTCATTTTGAGAATATTGGTCAGGCTAATGCAACGAAGATCAAACTCGATGACCAATTAACAGATAATCTGGATTGGAATACAGTAGCCATAAAAGATGTTTGTGTAGGGGGAACGGTCTCTACCGTAAGTGAATTTAATACCCAATTGAGGAAAAAATTACAAGATAAATTGAAACCATTGGTACCTTCACAATATACTAAAACAGAGGTAGATGAGATAGTGGAGATGAGTGGATTAAGGGTTTGGTGGCATCCGAGTATGGGTACGATTACCTGGGAGTTTGACTTTGGGGATTATGAATTTGGCCTGCCGCCAAACAATCCCCTGGATGAGGGTACAGGATGGGTGAGATTTGCAGTAAACACCATAGGGACATTAACATCAGGTACTGAGATTGAAAACAAGGCAACAATTAAGTTTGATTACAATGAGCCTATAAATACCCCGGTGGTTAAGCATATTGTTGATGGAAGTGCTCCGGTATCGCAGATTACCCTTGACCCATACCAGGTGAACAGCACATTTACAGTTGGCTGGATAGGAACGGACACTGTCGGCAAGATAGATAACTATGAGGTTTATGCTGCTCAGGATAATGGTACGCCTACGCTGTGGGGCAGCTTTGTTGAGAATTCTGCCTCGTATGTGGGGATAGTAGGCAGTACCTACACCTTCTCTTGCAAGGCAAGGGATATGGCTGGAAATGTTGGCTCAATGTCATCCGCAGTAAGCACGCGCGTTCTTCCCCCTGCAACCGAAGCCGGGACATTGACGCGGGTAATTATCAGCCCTGCCTCAGGCAGCATGGAGCTTGGTGAGACAAGGACACTTACGGCTCAGGGGCTTAATGAAAATGGCGAGGTGATGGCTGGCATTAGTTACTCATGGGGTACGAGCACTGGGTTTGCTGTGATTGGCACCCCCACCAACGCTATCACGGTAAAGGCAATTGGGGCTGGAAACATAACAATGAGGGTGACTGCTGTCAAAAATGCTGCTTCTGCAACCACCACAGGTACATACACCATCAGTATCGGTTCACTTGACAGAATAACCATTGAGGGTACTCCAACCAGCATGGAGTTAAACCAACAGACAATGTTTGTTGGGCATGGCTTTAATAAATTTGGGGCAGAGATACCCGGACAAACCTTTGTCTGGGGGGTACAGGATACAGCGGTTGGCTCAATTACAGTTACCGGCACTACAAGCACAAGTGCCACAGTAACAGCAAAGACATCTGGTTCAGGCTGGGTAACAGCCATTGCCTGCGAAAAACAGGGCAATCTACAGATAATTGTAGGAGAAGGAAATGTTGCCACAGTAACTGTCAGCGGCACAACTACCCTGCAATTAGGGCAAGCAGCAGTCTTTACGGCAAAGGCATACAATCGATTTGGCCGCGAGCTGTTGGATAAAATAGCTACATGGGAGGTATCCCCTGCCCCGCCGCTTTGCAATTTCACCCCAAGCGGTATCTCCTCTGCCAGATTAACGGCTCAGGCACCGGGTATTGGAACATTAACAGGCACTACTGATGATGTTCATGGACATCTGGCAATTACAATAATCACCGGCACACCTGCCAAGCTGGCTATCACCTCAGAGGCACAAACCATTTCGGCAGGGATGGTCTCTGCGGCTGTAATTGTTCAGGCTCAAAATGAGTTTGGTGCTCCTGTAAATGTAACAAGTCCGATGACTGTAACTGTAACGACTGATTCCCTGTTAAGCAGATTTTGCTCATCCGTATCCGGGGCTGCATGGACAAGTGGGACAGCTGCAACATATGTTATCCCGGCTGGAGCTAACAGCACAAGTTTTTACTGCAAGTACAATGGGACATCCACATCTGAAATAACTATCACGGTTAATGCTGATAACATGACAGCCGCCACCCAAAGTATAACCGTTACTGCCCTTGGTACCGCAACCGCCGGGACAATAATTGCTGATGACGGCAGGACAATGGTTACTCTTGAGGCTGGTGATCTTGCCGGGGCAAGCTTTATTGAGATAGATACAAACCCGGCATCAACAGGTGTCAATGCACCGAGTGGCTTGGTAATAACGGCTCAAACACTTCGCCAGATTAATCTTATCGGAGCTGGTTTGAGTTCAGGGGCAACGGTTACTGTAACCCTCCCCTACTCAGAGGGTAACCTTGCTGGAAATAGTGAGGACAGCATACAACCCTATCGATTGGGTTCAGGCAGTACAGCATGGGAAAAAATATCAGGTATTAGCCGAAATACAGCTGACAATACAGTCTCTGCCGTGGTGGGCAGCTTCTCCTACTTTGCCCTGATGCTGCCATGGCATACAGACCTCAAAAATGTGATTGCCTACCCCAATCCATGTATCACCGAGAAGCATGGTTATCAGATGTGCTTTGCCAATCTGACCCAAAACTCTACGATTAAGATATTCAATATTGCCGGTGAATTGGTGAAAGAGATAGCCGTAGATGAACCAATTGAAATATGGAAGATAGATAATGATGATGGTGAAAGGGTATCAAGCGGTCTTTATATCTACCTGATTACTGATCCGGCAAGCAACAAAAAGGTTGGTAAGTTGGCAGTTATTAAGTAAAAGTGGACATCCAACACCGTAGGGGCAGGCCCCTGTGCCTGCCCTCTGTGTCACCCACAAGAGGAGAGCACCTCCGGCAGGATTGTTCCTATATCTTCAGACTGGTCTGACTTGTCAGACCAGTCTGACAATATTGTGCCTATAACTTCCTTACCACACAGATAATCGATACACCAAAGGGTAAATCCCATGCCTTCAGGAATACTGCCTCCAATCTGAACAATGACTCAAGGATAAATGCCACCCATACCGGATAGTTTTTATCAAAGGGTGACTGCAAGGGTATATTCCTGCCAAGCATTGCCTTTAATCTTCTGCTCAGCCATGTAACAGGCAAAAGCAGGGCATTCATGTAAGACACCCTTTCTATGTGCAATCCAGCAGCCTTCAGCTTGTTACAAAGCTCTGAAGCTGTATATCTTCGCTTGTGCTTGCAAATCTCATCTATATCCCCCCATAAAAATCGATATGCCGGAGTTGTCAGGATGATAACACCGTTTTGCCTACAGATTCGAGCAATCTCATGGAGAACACCCATGTCATCCTCAATATGCTCCAAAACATCCAGCATGGTAATTAAGGAAAACGATTCATCCCTTATGGGTAGATTCTCAGCTGAGGCACACAAGACATATTCATGTCCCCTACCCTTGCAAAATTTTACTGCATCATAAGACACATCAATCCCCATTACCCTGCCAAATTTCTCAAGATAGCTCATGGTTGTGCCCGGACCACAGCCAACATCAAGGATGCTCTGTTGACCCTCGGACACATACCTATCCAGCAATGTAAAGATGATATGCCGTCTTGCCCGATGCCACCAGTGATGCTTTTCACTGGTGAAATATTTTTCCATGATACTCATGAGAGCCCTCGCCTTTTAGTAGTCTGACTTGTCTGACCTGTCGGACTCGTCAGACTTGGTCAGACAATCCTATCCTTCAGCTCCTTTGGAATGAGCCGTTTTGTCCATGCCCGGGGTAATATTTTCCCTCCCCAGTATTCAAGCGGATTAAGCCTGCGTTGAGCAACCTTAAATCGAAAGCGTATTTCCTTCTGGTCAAACTCAGGGGTAATGATGTTTGGCTGCGGATATTCACTAAAGAATAGCGTATTTTCCATATCATCCCTGATTAGATACCCTTGTTTTTTGCACATCTCCCAGAGTGGGGTTTTTGGATATGGCTGAACAATAGAGAGGATGAATGTCTTCATGCCTTCTGTTTTAAGTTCCTCGCAAAATCTTAGACTCTTCAAAAAGCTTTCCCGTGTTTCACCCGGATAACCAATCATCAGGTATCCTCGCGGGTTCAAATTCAACTTGCCGCATATCCTGACTATCTCCCTTATTTTTTCCACATTCAACCCTTTATCCATAGCATCAAGTATCATTGGATCCCCACTTTCTATGGCTAAGTTTATCCTTGTGCCCCCTGATTCCCTTATCTTCTCCAATATCTCTTTATTCAGGGTACTAATTCGCAAGCCGGAAACTGCTGACCATGTAATACCAAGCCTCTCTTTTATAAGTTGATCCAAGAGGCTGTCCATGCGACCAGAATCTAAACTAATATTATCATCAATAAAGTTGATATGCTCTACACCATAGGCAGCAATGAGATGTTTTATCTCAAGGATAATGTTTTCCGCAGACCTTGCCCGCCATTTATAACCAAAAACAGGGTGTGTAGCACAAAAGGTACACTTGAAGGGACAGCCCCGGGATGTCAGAACCTCAAGGGATCGTTTTCTTGAATATCTGCCAAGGGTATCTGTATGGAGATATTTTTTTACAGATAGAAGATGTCTGGCAGGAAAAGGGATATCATCGAGATTTTCAATAAACCTTGCTGTGGTTATTTGCTTCCTTCCATGGTAATAGAGTCCGTCAATTCCTTCAGCAGCAACCCCAGATGCAAGCTCAAGCATGGGTATCTCCCCTTCACCAATGATTACATAATCAATCACGCTGCGTTTGCCCTCATATTGCAGGAGGGCATGTTCAGGCATGGTTGATGGGTATGCTCCGCCAATCACCAGAGGAATGGATGGGTATCTTGCCTTAATCTTTGAACTTAATTCCCGAATAATCTGAGCATGGTTGGTAAATGGGGCAGTTATCCCTATCATATCCGTACCTTGCGGGATACGGTCAACAATCTCATCATAGCCCAACCCGATTCGATATACTTTTCTGTATTTTGTGGATACACGGACTATATTTTGATTGCCTTCAGCCAGACTATCGATAATCTCCACGATATGGCCATGCTGGCTCAAGTAAGCTCCAATATAGCCCAATCCCAGATTATTAGAGACAATTGAGATCTTATCCATATAATACCATGGAGGACAGATCAGGGTAATGTGCATAGGTACTGGTTCCTTTCATTTTTTTCACCACAAAGACACATTAATTCTTTCTTCCTTCGTGCCTTTATGACTTTGTGGTTAATCTTTCCTCTCTGGGATAAACTACGGTATAATTGGTCAATAAATTGGAGGAAATTGCTTATCAAAAGGTATCTTCTGTTTTTAGCGGAATTACACACCCCTAACCCCTCTTATTAGAGGGGAATACAGAACAACCCCTTTTATTTAGAGGGGAATACAGTAAATCCCCTCTTGAGAGGGGGTAGGTGGTGTGTAATCCTCTTGAGAGGGAGGAGGGGGTGTGTCCAATTTCCCTCAATTTACTGACCCATTACGCTGCGGCATAATCACTGGCAATTTAACCACAAATGTCGTTCCCTTACCAACCTCACTTTTGACCTCAATCCCGCCTTTATGTGCCTCAATGATTCGTTGACAGATGGCTAAGCCTAAGCCCACATCTCCACTCTTTGTGGTAAAAAATGGGTCAAAGATACGATGCAGGTTCTCACTTGGTATCCCTTTACCGGTATCCGAGATGCTTATCTGAACAACTTCTTCTCTTGCTTCACTTTTTACCTTTAACTTTTTACTTTTAACTTCCCCCATCGCCTCTGTCGCATTCCTGAAGAGATTAACAAAGACTTGACTAAGCTTGCTCAGATCTGCAGGTATCAGCGGCAGGTCAGCAGCAAAATCCTTCTCTATCTCTATCCCGGATAATGTT
>JBDRAP010000149.1:0-2539 GCA_043823615.1 bacterium | reverse complement strand
CATGTAGCAGCAGAAGCATTTAAGGGATCATATTCATCATAATTCTTATACTGAATCATTTCTCCGAGCCTGACACAGAGCCTATCCAATGTTTCAGACGGTGCCCAACCACCAAGACATACATGACGGTTTGAGCCAATATTTGGATGATATATATGGGTTAACCACTCTAAATTTGGTTTTACTCGTGGATAAGTAGTAGGTAGGTAAATTTCTACTTGATGAAAGTTGACAGGGGTAATTTCTTTACTCAAGGTATCAAATTTAACACCTCGACAGGTATATGTAATAATATACCTCTCTGGTGGGGAACCAAAGGATTCGAAGGTAATAAACTTACTCTTTTTGATAAGCTCCTGCATGCTTCGATAATCTTCTTCCAATCGAAGCATCCTTGGTGATTGATACATCACATACCTCATGTGTAAGCATTCGTAATATGTTATACTCAAATAAATATAAAATTCAGGAGTCAGAAGTCAGAATAAAAAATCTACATCTATAATTCTGCATTCTGTCTTCTTATTGCCTGCCACCACCACTGGATGAATCTTCAACACCGCTCCATCCCTTATCCCGGCATTGGCAAGGGTATCGCTCTCACTCAATGATCTGCCAGAGGCTTTATGATGCAATTGATAATTTAATGGTGATCCACTTGGACTGACGGCTGGAAGTTTCATCTTTGTAATTAAGGCTGTTATTACCCGCTTTAATGGAATATCATCAGGAATATCTGCCCGTTGTCTTTTGGCACCAGTAACATCTTCTATTTCAACACTAACAACACGCATCTCTGTAACCTCCAGAATTCAGTAATCCTACAGTAACTATTTTTGTAACTATTCAGCCAATTCTTTGTGGTAACATACGCAAGAGGCGACCACAAGGAGGGAGCCCCTCTGGCAGGTCGCAGCTACAAGTCTCCACGAATAAGCTGTAGCTGCAGGGCTTGTCCCTGCTAATTTAAGTTATTCCGGGACACTATCAATCTTTCGCTTCAGCCCTTTCTCTTTGGAGAACATTTACATCCAAAAACACCGCAACCTCTTCCTTCTTTCCAACATTCTGCATGATGAACAGCATAACAAAATGGGCATTGAACAGCATAAGTCCCTGTTTTTATTGAGGAATGGCAATATGCACACTCTATTGTATTTGCAGAAATAACAACAAGCACCTTGACAGGCACCTGTTTACCCATAAGTTTTTTTATCCAATTACCTATTTCCATGTTTAATTTAAGCCCTTCCACAATCAGATAGTCTGACTACAAGACTACAGAACTATCACTCAACTCAAGATAGCAAATCTCTTCACCATTTCTAACAGCTATAACATATAACTCCGGCAAACCTGTCTGTGCAATGGTTATATCAAGCAATTCCTTATCCTCTCTGGTAATAATATGCTTCATTTCCAGATGACAGGGCTGATTGCATTCAGGACAACTACCTTCTTCAAGGGTAACCTTACCCAAAACCCGCAACAATAGTTTTTGATATTCACACCCTTTACACTCAAGTTTCCAGATAATATCCCTGTCTAACTCTAAATGCGCCCCTTCTCCCAAATAATCCTTTGCAATGTCTAACAATTGCCTAAAGGTAATGGAGGAACCACGGGTTATTTCTATTATCGGCTGATAGCGTTCATGACTTAAACAATTCTTTTTTTCTGCATATTCAACCAAGTATGCTTCATATGTAAAACCATTATAAATTATTCCCTTGCCTGACGGGACATCCATTTTGTGAATCAGCTTGAGGGTTTCCTGTACCTGCAGCCCGGCAATAATAGCAGCTGTGGTTGGGGTTGTCGGCACCTTACCAGAAACAAGGTCGCTGTACCTGAGAAGCGGACAGGAATACTTTGCCCCCAGAATTTTATAGTCCATATCTGTCAAGGTACATTCATAACAAGCACCCTGACCAGGAATAAAAACACTTACCACCCCATTAAGAACATCTATTCCGCCATCTATCCATGGCTTATTTACCTTCCAGCAGGCTTGATTAATAGATAGCCTTGCTTCTCGATTGTCTACACAGCCAATAATAATATCCATCCGGCGAAAAAGTCCCAACCCTATATCCCAGACCACATCACCATGAAGGTATTGAACCCTTACATCAGGATTTATCTGTCTAACCCTTTCTGAGGCAATGGATACCTTATCCTTTCCCTCATCCTCTTGTCTGTACAATACAGATCGGGTAAGATCAGCATTAACTATTTTGTCATAATCAATAATAAATATATTCCCTATGCCAATCAAGGCTAAATTTTTCAGAACTTCATTACCTAATGCACCAGCACCTACAACCAATACCCTGCTTTTTTTTATCTTTTCCTGATCCCACCAGGGAATAAATGAGAAAGAGGCATATCTTTCCTTTTCAACATCCTGAATTATGATATTTTCTTCCACAATTTTTTCTTCCACCACTAATAAATTTGGTACGCCCGAGAGGATTCGAACCTCCGACAAACGGTTTAGGAAACCGTTGCTCTTCCATCTGAGCTACGGGCGTACATG
>JBDRAP010000148.1:0-5302 GCA_043823615.1 bacterium | reverse complement strand
AAATGAAACCGCGGACCAACCCGAATCATCACACCGCTCAGGTCTATTTCTGGCAAACTACTGTCTATCCTGCCGCCCCTTTTAATCTCATCTATCTTCCCAAGTGTATAGGCAGCATCAAAGCCAACCCCAAATACACCCTTGATACGATAGGAACCCTCAACAAATACCTGACCCATCCAATCACTACCACCAGCCCGTAGTAATTTCACACTACTACCATCGTGGGTTTCAGAGGTTAAAAGCTCATAGCCTGCACCTACCCTTCCAACTCCAGCACCAACACTTACTGACCACCACTCGCCCAAAGGGATTCGATATGCCCCAAGGAACATACAATATCCACCGCCAATGGTTGCCTCATTTACTGTAACTGTAGATGTACCATTTGTATTATCTGATGTCCCCCCAAAACCTGCACCAGTAATCCCTACAGAATAGTTTTGATTAAATGACCATCGACTTGTGCCGCCCATACCATACACATCCTTAATCGGACAAAACCCTTTCGTGCCATTTTTATCATTGAGCTTAGACCGGGATGGGTTATAATAGACCATGGGCTGGTTTCCCCCGCAAAATCCACCAAAAAGCGACTCATCTGAGGGGATATAAGATTCATTATCCGCAACACATACCCCAACACTCAACAATAAACATAGAACAACACCAATTAATCTGTACATAACCTTCCTCCTTCCATCAATTCAAGTATTTGACACAACACCTGCAATATATCATATATTTTTTAGGATGTCAATAAAAATAGCGGTCAGACCAGCAATTCTCATTTTGAAATGTGTAAGATAAGGAGAAATGGAGAAAAGGGAGAATTGGAGAGGAAAAACTTACATTTTCTGACTATTTTCCCCATTTCTCCTTTTTCCCCATTTCTCCTTTTTTACACAAGTTTGTCATAATGAGAATTGCTGCGGTCAGACAGTCCGGGAATTTGAATTTTGATTACAAGACTACGCAACTATCATTTTAACGCATCCTTAATCAACAATATCCTTTGGTTTACTGCCTTTTTCCATTCCGGCTTGGTAGTATTCTTGACAATATCTTCATAGACCTCTATCGCCTTTGCCCATTGCTCTTCTTCCTCATAAATCTCGCCGAGCTTGGTTAGTGCAGTCAATCGCCAGGTGTTTCCCTTAGGGGATGTATTTTTGAGTTTGAGATATTCAATACTTGCCTTTTCCTTGTCCTGCATGGCAAGATAGCAGTCACCAGTATTATAAATTATCTCCCATTTGCCTTCATCGTGAACCTTGCCCAAAAGGTCATTAAGGGTCTTGATTGCCTCCTGAAAATTTTCTTGCTTGCGATATATTGCAGATAATTCCATCAATGCCTTATTGGTCATGTCATCATCAGGATATTTTTGGCAGAATACCCGATAGGTATTGGCTGTTTCATCTAATTTACCCATCTTTTTATAGCACAGGGCGGTGTTAAAGAGGGCTGCAGAGGTATATTCGGTGTTAGGATAGTTTTGGGTAAGGTTTTGATAGACCTTGACTGCCTCTTCAAGCCTTTCCAGATTGTAGAATGATGTGCCCAGATGAAACATTGCTGCAGGGATTGACTCATGACTTGGGAAATTTTGTATCAATCTCTGGTAGACTGTGATTGACTCCTCGTAACGATTAAGCTCATAAAGGCTTTCCCCAAGCAGGTATTGAGAATTGGGCATGTATTTGCTGTCAGAGTAGTTTATGGCTATTCGTGAAAACTCTTCTACTGCCTTGGCATACTGTTCAAGGTCAAAGTATTTTTGTGCTAAGTGAAATTGCATCTCTGGTGCTAATTTACTCTTTGGATACTTGGTGATAAAACCCCTGAGCATGTTAATCACGGCAATAGCCGGGCTTTCCTCTTTGCTGCCAGAGATAGTACTGGTGCCTTTGCCAGGGACAAGGAGCTTTCTTTCCTGACGATAGAGTGATGCTTCTATGGCAGATAAGGCATCACTTGCCTTTGGGTCATCAGGATAGGTATTAATAAAGCCTTGAAATTCTGCAATTGCCTTTTCATCATCAAGGGAATTATAATATGATTGTCCGATTCTCAATCGTATGTCCTTGATATTAGGATTTTTGGGATAATCTTTGACAATCCTTTGATAGGTTGTAATAGCAGTATTATATTCCTGTGCACGGAAGTATGTATCTGCTATCTTGCATAAAGCATCCATTGCAGATGGATGTTCCTTGTAGGTATTGCTGAGTTTTTCCCAAACATCGATTGACTCACGATAGTATTCAAGTTGATAATAACAAAGCCCTGTTCGATATAACCCCTCTGGGACAAACTGATTATCCGGATAATCCCTGACAAAACTTTCATAAACCTCAAGTGCCTCAGCATATTTCTTTTGATTAAATAAGCCGTTTGCTATCTCATACTGGCGGTTAACATCCATTCCTGTTGTTTCTAACTTTTTCCCAACAAGGCTTTCCTTCAGTTTTTGTCTCTTCTGGAATGCTGTTTTATACTCCCCTTTCTGGAGAAAATACCAAATTATTCCATCCTGGGCATAAAATACTGCCTCGCTTTCAGGATAGTTATTGATAATTGTCTCATATATTTCTTTTGAATCCTCAAAGTCTCCCTTTTGATAATATGCCTCTGCAATCATCAGATAGGCAAATGCCCGCCAATTGTTCTTGCTTGGCGGAAAGCTATTGAGCATGTAATGATAACCACTGATTATCTGGTCATAGTTTTTCTGAACATAGTAGGTACGATTGATGAGATAAATAGCTGCCTCATGAAGCTCGGTTTGATTCGACTGATCAAGCACCTTTTTGTAGGCAGCAACAGCCTTTTCATAATTTTTAAGCATATAATGACAATTCCCTGCTAAAAGATATGCCCTGGGAGACAGGGGATGATTTGAATATTGCTCAATGATCCTTTGAAAGGTAGATGCGGCTAACTTATAATTTTCCTGCTTCAAATAACACCATCCAATCTTGTATAAGGCATCCACCACAAGGTTAGATGTAGGATATTGATTAACAACCTCTCCAAAATCAAAACAGGCTTTATGGTATTGTTGAAGTTCCATACGGCTAATTCCAATCATGAATTGAGCATTTGGGGCAATCTCATGCTTTGGATATTTCCTGATGATTGTCTCAAAGCTGTCTATGGCTGCAGAATAATCCTTGATATTAAGGTAGATACAGGCGAGCTTGTATCTGACAGCTACCCCAAGCGCACTTCTTGGATATTTTTGCATAAACTCACTGTATTTAACCCTGGCTGAGGTGTAATCCTGACAGAGATAAAACATTTCTCCTAAGAGATAGTAGGCATTTTCCAAAAAGACATTTTCTGGATAATTCTCTATGAGCTTTTTATACATGCCAATGGCAATGAGTGGTCGATTAAGCTGTTCTAATGACTTGCCTGCATAATAGATTGCCCCTGGTGTATCTACAAAATTGAATAATTCCAATGCCTTTTCATACTGCCCCTGTTTGTAGCTGATCAATCCTAATGCATAGATAACATTTTTCTGTCGTTGATAAGCTGGATGTGACTTTATCAGGTCATCAAATGTCTGCTGGCTGTTTTTCCATTTTTCCATCATCAGATAGCACTGAGCAATACCCAATAATGCCTCTGACTTAAGATAGCTCCGCGGATAGTTATCAATAAGCCTTTGAAATTGCAGGATTGCCTTGTCATATTCTTTTTGATTAAAACAGCACTCACCAATCCGATAACGGGCATCATCGGCAAGATTACTATCAGGGTATTTGGCTATAATCTTTTCATAGGCAGCAATGGCTGTCCTGAATACATTGAGGTCAATCTCATCCTTTAATCCATGGGTAATCTTGGTTAACAGGGCTTTTTTATGTTGGATAGACAGGCACTCGCCAATCATAAATTGTGCTCTGATTGCCTTCTTGCTCTCTGGAAAGCGTTTAAGGAAAAGGTCAAACGAATACATGGATGCAGTCTTATCCTCATCCTGAATATACAACTGAGCAGCAAGATTAAATAATTCATTCTTACTTAAGGCACCCTTTTTTTCAGCCAAGGCAGGCAGTGGGGTGGTAAGATTGATGATTAACGCAAGTAATATTATGATGTTAAAAGCATACATAAATTATTCTCCTATTCCTATGGGAGTGAAAGGCATCCCCCTTTTTTCTTTATTAATCCTTGAAGAAAATAGTCTTTAGGGGAGCAATCTCTTTTATCATCTCAAAATGCTTGTCTTTGTGGAGGAGGGTGCAATCATGTACTAAAGCAATTGAAGCAATCAGAGTATCTATTGAAGGGATGGTTATGCCTTTTGTCTTTAAGGCAAAAGAAAGGGAGTAGCTATACTGCCAGACCTCATCAGTAACAGGTAGCATATCAAGGGCAGAGAATTTCTCCCAAAGAGATTGGTATTCCCTTTTGTCTTTGGCTCCCCTCAGGATTTCAAAGAGGACAGGGGGTGTAATAATCGCCTCTTTTTTGAGAATAAGGTCTTTTACAAGACAAAGTATCTCCTCTGGACAGTTACTTTTAAAAAAGGTTATCCAGATTGACACCTCTATCAATTTCAAAGATGTGTTCATCTTTTCTCATCTCCTCAAGGTCAGCAAGGGTGAGGTCAATCTCATATTTGCCACCCATATCTGCCAGCTCTTGCAGAAGTCTGCTGCGAATCATTTCGCTTAAAGAGAGATTGACCACCTCTTTCTTGATATTTGTGTGAGTTAGCTCCATCGCCTTTTTTATAAGTTTTTCGTCTATATCAATGGTTGTTCTCATAATAAACAGATTATAACACAAATCTGATACATCTGTCAAGGAGATTTTTATGTGCTATAAATTGCTTGATACAGGCATAACATAAAATTAAAAATAAGAGAATACCGTAAGCTCCGCCTGAGAGCAACATATCTATAGCCATAATATTTCGACCTGTGCAATTAGAAATTACCACAGAATTACACACCCCGTCTGCTTCGCAGCCACCCCTCTCAAGAGGGGATGAATTGTTTTTGTTTGTCATGATGAATAATCGTGATGTAAATTCTTATATTGCTACAGGTCGTAATATATCGTGTCAATCTCGTTTACAGAATAAGAGCCACAAAGGGTGTAGATTCTAAGAAATTACAACCCTTGTCAGGTTCTTTTCAGTTCGCACATGCCACAAGCAAGTGCAACACTATTGCTGTCAGAACATCAACTAATAATTGGAGATAGCAACCTATATCGTGTCAATCTCTTAGGAGATATGGAGATAATGAAATCAGAGAAAGAATCACAAAGGGTGTAACTC
>JBDRAP010000147.1:0-7274 GCA_043823615.1 bacterium | reverse complement strand
TGAAATTCTTGGTGTCAGGCTCACTACCTGGCATAACCTTGCTTTTATGATGAAGCTGATGAGACAGATACGGGAGAGTATTTTGCAGGAGCGATTTCTGGAGTTTAAGAAGGAATTTTTGGAAAATTGGGGAACATCGTCTCAGTAATTCTAATTCTGAAATGTGTAAGATGGAGAGATGGAGAAAGAGGGGAACAGGGGAAAATACAGAAGGACAGAATTAGACTTGTTGCGGAATAACCCAACAAGATGATTCTTTTTCATTATTTTTATGAATTTTAAAAAAATTATCAATATTCTAATTGGTAATTCCAAAGTCCACAAGCAAGATACATTACTTGTAACTATTCAGGTATAATGACGGAATACAGAATTCAGAATAGATGCAGGTTCCTTCATTCTGACTCCTGCATTCTGATCTGTCGTAGGGGCAAACCCCCCGTGGTTGCCCTTTGTGGTAGGTGCAGACCTATGTATCTCTACCCAATAACTCCTGTGGTTGTCCCGTATCAGGGCAGGCACGGGGGCCTGCCCCTACTGACTACAATGCTTTTTCAGATTTTTCTTCCCCATTTCATCTGTAATCTGTAAAATCTGCGGATTAAATCTTAACTGCACAGGTCGAATTATTTTCCCTATAGATTTACACCCTTTGTGGTTCTTTCTCTTTTCATGGATATGTATCTACAAAAAAGCCAGTAGAGCCTAATTAGAATTGCTGGTTGACAGCTGAACGCTTACAATATGTATCTGCTCAAATCCTCATTTTTGATAATATCCCTTAATCTGGATTGCACATATTCAGCATCAATAACAACTACCCCTTTACTGGGCGGGGTTTCAAAGGAGATATCCTCAACCACCTTTTCAATAATGGTGTGCAGCCTTCTTGCTCCAATATTTTCAGTACTGTCATTAACCGTAGAGGCAATAGAGGCAATCTCATGGATAGCATCCTCCTGAAACCTTAGCTCAACCCCTTCTGTCCCAAGCAAGGCTACATATTGCTTAATGATAGCATTTTGCGGCTCTGTCAATATCTGGATAAAATCATCCTTGGTCAGCGAGGAAAGTTCTACCCTGATGGGAAACCTTCCCTGTAATTCCGGAATTAGGTCTGATGGTTTTGCATCATGGAATGTTCCTGCAGCAATAAAAAGGATATGATTTGTTTTTACCGGGCCATATCGGGTAGTAACAACGGTTCCCTCAACAATAGGCAATAAATCCCGTTGAACGCCTTCACGAGAAACATCTGCCCCACCAGAACGAGCCCCAGAACTAACTACCTTATCCAATTCATCCAAAAAGATAATTCCCTGATTTTCTATACGGTTAATGGCATCTTTAAGCACTTCTTCCATATCAATTAATTTTTGTGATTCCTCACTTGTCAGAATTCTTCGTGCTTCTACAATAGTTGCCTTTCTCTTCTTAACCTTTTGTGGCAACATAGTACTTAAGGCATCAGACAGACCCATATCAAGCCCTTCCATGCCGCTTCCTGCAAATATCTCAAACATAGGCATGGCAGTATCCTTAATGTCTATCTCTATCATCCTGTTTTCCAATTTACCCTGATGTAGTTTTTCTCGTAGTTTTTCGCGACTATTCCTGATCTTTTCTGCCTCTTGCCCAGCCTTATCCAATTCTGCTGTATCAACCTTTTTTATTTTTTTTGCCTTTGGTATTGGCAGGAGAATATCAAGGATTTTTTCCTCAACCAGCTCCATAGCCTCTTTCTCAATCTTTTTCATTGCCTCCTGTTTAACCAGATTTACGGTCATATTGGTCAGATCTCGTACCATTGATTCCACATCCCGTCCAACATAGCCTACCTCTGTAAACTTTGTTGCCTCTATCTTAAGGAATGGAACATCGGCTAAGTTAGAAAGCCTTCTGGCAATCTCTGTCTTTCCTACACCTGTGGGACCAATCATGATGATGTTTTTTGGGGAAATTTCTTCTCTTAATTCTTCCGCAAGTCTCTGTCTTCTTATGCGGTTTCTTAGGGCAATAGACACTGCCTTTTTGGCTTTATCCTGGCCGATAATGTATTTGTCAAGCTCCTTGACAATTTCTCTTGGACTTAAATCCTGCATTTATTATTCACCTCATGTTATATTAAATTGCGGTAACTATTCAGGTGTAAAAAAGGAGAAAAGGGGAAGATGGGGAAGTGGAGAAGGTTAATAGGAATCAAAATTCAGAATTCAGGAGTCAGAATATTCTGTCTTCTCTCCAATTCTCCCTTTTCTCCATTTCTCCTTTATTACACATCTGAATAGTTACGAAATTGCAATTATTTTACCTCAAATTCTGCCAAATGTCAAGATAATTCTTGACATACAGAAAATTTTGTGCTATTCTTTAATTATTAGGAGGTGATTAAAATGTATAATCTTGAGCCTCTTTCCGGACAAAAGGGTATAGCCTTAGCACTCACCTTGTTTTTCCTTCTTATTCTGATAATGGGTGGAAGTATATTTTTCATTACCAGCCAAACCGAAATCAAACATAATAGCTCTTATGAACGGCGTTTAGAAGCATTATCCCTTGCTGAATCTGCAGCAGAAAGAGCAATCTGGAGGCTCAGATCTTCGGATTGGTCATGCCAAAGTGAGTGGGATCGTAATTTTGGTGGGGATGCCAAAATGGCACCTATCAAGATAGCTCTAGGTCAGTACATGCGTGTTTCTTATCCTAAGACAATATTCCGTGGCAAGGATAAGGAGGGCAATGCTTATGCTAACTTAAAAGTTATTGCCTCTGGTATAATTGGACAAGAACAAGATGGAAAGGTGATTCCTGTCTGTACAAAGCAGATTGAGATAATTGTCAAAGTAGGCAGAACTGTAGAAGATAAGATGTCAAAGGTATTTGATTATGCATATTTCATAGACAACTGGGGATGGTGGTATTATGCTGGTGGTGAACAGTGTCAGGGTAGTCTGAGGTCAAACGGTAGGTTTGATACTAAGAAGGTGTCTGGCTCTTTAACGCCGTGGAGACCTTCAGGTGCGATTAAGATTGATGGATATATAGAGTCACACCTTGAAATAGATTCTCATAATTATTCACCTGATGGACTGGCTGGCTTAAAAAAGACCCCACCTAACTATGAAAATTCTCCATATAACAAATCAAATTTAGAAAAAGAGGCTATTCCAAATCTGCAGGAGATGGATTACTATAAAAAAATTGCTGAAGGATATAACCCGGATACAAAGACATATGATCATCCCAAGGGCAAGATAAACATAGGTGATAGGGTGTTTACTGATGATGGGATATTTGGTGATGATGAATCCCATGAAAACTTGATATTGATTGGCACACAGGATGCTCCTGTTGAGATTCATGATGCTGTGGTTGTTAAGGGTAATCTGGTAATAAAAGGGTATGTTAAAACTTATGGAGCTGATGAGGCAGGTAATCAATTTGCATCAGTTTATGTTGGCAGGAATATGTATGTTGCCGGAGATATTCAATATGCTAATGGGCCAGACTGGTCTGCTTATCCTCAGTGGCAGAAGTCTGGGGGCAGTGATTATAAAGATCCGGCTAATAATACCTTTAATATAGCAGGCAATGATGATGGCTTGCCTCCTGATCCAGATAATCCTATGAATAACGCGATGATGAACAATTGGGTGGGAAGTAATTCAACTAAGAATTTTCTGTCAGTGGCTGCAGGTGGCGGTCTGGTTTATGGGAATTATTCATCCAGTAATTGGTATTCAGAACAGTATCTTTTTGGTATGGGAAATGAGGATGTTGGGGCAGACGGCATACCAGATACAAATGTTTGGGTAGATGGTCATTGGACAGACCCAACAGAAGGAGATGGTATCTTTCAGAAAAGCACAGAGGATCTTGATGGTGATGGGGACTTTCGTAATTATGACTATAATTGGAAGGATGTAACTACTACCGGGGGCAACAGCAAAAGCAGTGCCCCATTGCAAAACTTTGATGGACTTAGAAAAGATGGAGGGGATAGCGGTCCATTATGGGATCCAATGAACAAAATTACGATTAATCATTATTCCGAAACAGCCACAAATATGATTAGTACTATCGATGGTGTTTATTATACTCAACATTTTCTTGCTGGAAGGGTAGCCAATTCACCCAAGTTTCGAGGTTCTCTTATCAGCAAGGATGAGGCTATTGTCTACTCTGGAACGCTGAAATTAATGCAAGATACTCGTTGCCATAGTAGTTACAGCACGAATGAAAATTTCCCTGTTTATCTTTTTCCACCTGGCTCACTTGAAGAAGACGAGAGCAGTGAGGTACTGGGGACATTTCAGAAAGTGGTTAACTGGAGGGAAAAATGAAACAGGTTGTATTTGCAACGGTATTTTTATTGCTTTTTCTTATTGGATCGATTGCTGATGCAAGGTGGATTCCAGAAAATGCTACCCCTGAAGATATACAAAGATTGATCAAGATGGAAAAAGAGGACAAGGCAAGGATAATTAAAGAAGAATATCTCCATGAAAAGGCAGAAAAACAAAAGAAAGAACAAGCGGCAGCTGGTATTGCGACTAATGGAACAATGGTGGGAGGGAAAGAAGCAGGCAGGGAAGTTTCTTCTCAAGCACAGGTAACATCAACAGATAATTATGGTGAGATACAGAGGAAGGCTGCACAAGGGGTGCAAGGAACACAAGAAGTGATAGGAGGGGTACAAGGGATAGGAGTATCAGGGGTTGCAATAAAGGGGCAAACAATGTTGGTTACAGGCACAGAGACGGAAAAATCGACAGAGGTTAAAAAGATCCAAAAGACCGGATGGAAAGATTGGTTGGTTATTGGATTTTTTCTTCTTATTTCTCTCAGTTGTTTGTTCCTTTACATTTATTCCATAAATAATTTAAGATGTAAGACAACCGGTAAGGGTGCTGCTCCTGGTAAGGGTACTGCTTCAAAGGGAGTAACCCTGTTAGAGATAATGGTAGCTACAGCAGTGATTGCGATAAGCGTTCTTTGTATCTTAAAGGTATTTAGATATGCCTCTCTTGTCCAGCCTCAAACAGGATATTCAACCAAGGCAATGACCATGTGTCAGGAAAAATTAGAAGAGATACGAAATAGACCATATGAAAATCTTACCTCTATTACAGGGGAACAAGAAAAAATAACTATGGGTCCCTATGGCCGGAATGTAACCACACCAATAAACGGTGGAGCAACCCGGACAGTAACAATAAAAAGAATAAACGAGTTATGGCATGGGGAGAGTGCCCCGCCAACATTTGAAGAGGTACCTGTTGGTGGTACCTTTACTTATCTGAAGGCGAATGTTAAAATGGAATGGGGTAGTATACCTATTCGAAATGAGTCGGGTGTAGTAACAGGAAGCATCCCCCTTAAACGAGAATTGAGTATCTTTATTGCTCCAAGGCTGCCATAATTGAGAATAAATTCACCACAAACATGGACAAGGGCATAAAGGCACAAAAGACCTGAGTGGCTTGTTCCCCCAGCTGGGGGGGTGTCCATAGGACAGGGGTGGATGTCTCCGTCTTACCTGCAAATTCAAATGGGCTCTTTCTTATCTCAAAAAAGGTAATCTTATTTTATAGGTTCTTCTGTAAATTTTGTGAAAATAGGCTAACCTGTGCAAGTAGAAATCACCACTTGTTTACAGAGAAAGAATCACAAAGGGTGTAACTTCTTAAGACTATAGCCCTCGTCAGGTTCTTCCATTTGCAATTACCTAAATTAATTGTCAATTATTTTCCCTAAGATGTTACACCCTTTGTGATTCTTTTGAAATGAGAAAGAGCCTTCAAATGTCATGAAGCTACTAAACAATTACAAAAAATGAGGTAAAGATGAATCTGCAACGACATCAAAAAGGATTTACTCTTTTAGAGATACTTATTGCTATGGGTATAACAGGAATTGTAATCATGATTATGAGTTCTGTCTATATTAATGCTACAAGGTTGTGGCTTTCAACGGATGTTTGTATGAAGGTACAACAAAAGGCAAGAGATTTGCTCTCAGGAGACCCTCACCTGAAGGTACTAAAACGAGAAAGAGTTGTGCAATGGCAGGGAATACTTAATGAACTTCAGGATATGTGTATTCTTCTTCCTGCCTATCCTGGCGGAACATCGACACTTGACTCAAATAAGATCAGATTTGCTACAGAGGCTTATATCGAGGATGGGGGAGATAATGTCAGCAATTCTGCACCAGCTGAAATAAACTATGGAACATTTAGTATCTCAGATACTCAGATAGGGACAAGGAGTATTCTTATTGTATGCGGAGAAGATGGAAAATTTCGTTCTACACCAGGGGATACGAATGGAGATAGAGTTATGGACGGGGCTACAGATGATATACTGTATGGTCGTATTGTTATTGGATCAGATGGCACAATCTCAACTACGGCAAGGACTGGATCAGATGATATTCCAACAACTAATACAGCTATTGGATCAATACTTATTAATCCGGGCACAGATAAAAAATTGCAATCTATTCTTGGAGATAATAATGGTGATGGAGATTTACTGGATAGTGGAGATCAACAGAATCCAGATGAGTATATTGTCGGAGATGTTATTAGCTATGAATTCAATGCAAATGAGAAAACTGTTACTCGCAGGGTAAATGATAATTCAGCTACTCAAAAAATCATTGGAGTAGATATTGCTCAATTTTCCTTGAATTATTATGATAGCAGTCATAATCTGGTTACGGATATAAGCAATGTAAAACAGATAGGTGGTACAGCAACCGTCGCTCTTCCCAAAAAATTTGGAGCTAAATACGCTACTTATACCCTTACCTTTAATGTACATCCCAGAAAATTAAACTCAGCTTTTGGTGGGAGATAGTAATTGCTTATTGACATGTTCTCTGTGGCAAGTTATTTATGCCACAGAGGTCACAGAGAGCACAGAGGAATGATTATGCGTCAAATTAAAGTTGACGAGACACTAAGAAGAATTGACAGGTTTTCTTATTCTTGTTCTGCCTTCTGAATACCTGAGTTACAATCACTCAAGACTCTTCATCTGTCTCTATTTTTGGTGATACTCGATGTTCAAGTTTTTTTAACCTGTGTAGAAAACGGACACCCACTCTCTGTCATTTCGACCCTTCTTTGTCATTTCGACCCTTCTTTGTCATTTCGACCCTTCTTTGTCATTTCGACCGAAGGGAGAAATCTCAAACCACTACACCATAACTTTTATTATCTTCACTCAGTTCTTGAGATCTCTCGTCGAGTACTCCTCGAGATGACA
>JBDRAP010000146.1:0-11611 GCA_043823615.1 bacterium | reverse complement strand
AGTTACACCCTTTGTGATTCTTTCTCTGATTTCATTATCTCCATATCTCCTAAGAGATTGACACGATATAGGTTGCTATCTCCAATTATTAGTTGATGTTCTGACAGCAATAGTGTTGCACTTGCTTGTGGCATGTGCGGGAGTAATAAAAAAATGTCACAAACAATTTTTATAAAAATTCTTGAACAACTTAATAGTAGTGTTTTTGTTCTGATTGGACTTTTTATAGTCGCTTTATGGGCTATGTATAAAATAGGTGGAATTGTTACAACATTTTCTACCCATGAAGATAAGATTGATGGATTATCTAAAAATTCAGAGAAGACATTTGAGAAAATTATTCGACTTGAAGCAAAGGTTGATTTAATTTATCAATATCATAATCCAAACAGTACTGTTCGTTCAATGAGCCCTATTTCCCTAACTCCAGTAGGAAATGAAATTGCAACAAACATAAACGCACAAACCGTACTTTCAAGATGTTTAGATTTCTTAGAAAAAGAAATAGAAAAAGAAAATCCAAAAAATGCTTACGATATTCAAATGGTTTCTATGAAAATTGCAAAAGAAAAAATGATTTTGTGCTTAAACGAAGCAGAACTTAGTGCTGTAAAACAAGCTGCATATAACAAAGGTATATTAGCAGAAGATGTTATGGCAATATTTGGGATATTATTAAGAAATGCTGTTCTTGAAAAAAAAGGTATTCCTATTGCAGAAGTCGATTTTCATGCAAATAAATAAATGATTATCGCCTTTTGCACATCCTAATTCATTCCAAGTCGCATTCAAATGCTGACTGTATTGACTTCGTCGTCTATATCTAATACGCTTCCGCCTGTTTCTCATAGCCACTTTGTTAACATTTTGAATGCAACTTGGTATCACAAGATGAGGATGTCCCATGACCATGATTCATAAGCTGATTATCTTAAAGGTTTGCACATTATCGCTGGCTGCCTTTTTCTTTGTAGGTGCTGCCTATGGTGCAGATTATTTTCAGGTTGTAACTGAGCATGCCCACGCAGAGACAGCTGGTGATACATTCTCGGTATTGCTTGTGGCAAAATATACAGCTGGTGGGACAGATACCAGCTATAGCGGCAATAGTAACATCACATGGATTTTGGATGCAGCGGTTAGAAACTCCCCTGATGGTTTTTCTCCAATCATACCTGATGATGGCACTCAATCTTTTGAACAAGGAGTAGCAACTGTCACGGTCATCCTGCCCAATGCAGGCACCTACACCCTTTCTGTATCAGATGGTGTGATTAGTGGTACATCCACCATCACTATCAGGCCCGGTATGGCAACCCAATTCAAGTTTGCAATTCCACCACAAACAATCACAGCTGGTAACGCCTTTCTTCTTTCATACATCAAGGCTTGCGACTTGTACGGCAATGTAGCTACGGATTATCATGGAGATAAATTGTTGAATTATTCTGGTCCAAGCACAGCAACCAGGAACCCTGCATATCCAAACCCTGTAACCTTTGACCATGGCATAGGTAATCCATCCTCTAAGGTTACCTTGTACAAGGCTGAGGAGCTCAGAATCCATATTGATGCGGAAGGTGTTGCTAAGGGTGGCGATTCAGGTACCATTACAGTTAGCCCCGGTACACCACATCATTTTGAGGTTATTACTGAACACAGCCAGATAGAGCAGGCAGGCACTCCGTTTTCCATCACTATCAGGGCAAAAGATCTTTACGGCAATGTAGCTACAGGCTATGAGGGCAGTCAAGATCTTGCCTGTACATGGACAGCTACCAGCTCACCCTCTGGCACCAAGCCTGATAAGCCAATGGATGGTACCCAAACATTTACAAATGGGGTAGCCGTTATTCCGGGTTTTTTCCTGACCAATGCTCAGGAAACACCAATCATCAGTGTTACAGATGGTCTCATCCAAGGCATATCAGGCAGCATAACAATTAATCCAGCAACTGCCACAAGGTTCAGGGTTACTACCGAGCATAATAATATCGAGACAGCAAATACAACCTTCCGTGTTATCCTTGCATGTCAGGATACCTATGAAAATACCCTGACCAATTTCACCGGTTCTTATTCTATTGGCTGGCAATGGACAGCACATAACTCACCCAATGGCTCTTCTCCCACCAAGCCAGCTACTGCAACCCAAGGATTTATTAGCGGTGTTGCCATGATTGATAACTTTACCCTAACCAATGCAGGTGAGATGCCAATTATTATCGCCAGATCAGCAGCCATCTCAGGCACATCTTCACCCATTACTGTCAAATCTGGTGTTGCCGCAAGCCTTCAAATTAATGCTCCTGCAACGGTTGACGCGGGGCAGTCATTCCTTCTGTCACCCATTGTTGCTTATGACTATTGCGGAAATATCGCCACATCATCGTATCAGGGGCTAAAGTCGTTGAGCTACAGCGGTTGTGTCTGCGGGCCTATTTCCGGCACCCCAAGTTTTACCACTCAGGTCTATTTTTCTAACGGCTCATCAACTACAGAACTAAAAACCACCCTTATCCGTGCCGGCACGAGCAGCATTCGTGTCGATGATGGAAAGATCTCTGGTCAGTCAGGGACAATTACAATTATGGCTGGTAATGCCACTATCTTTAGCCTGATTACCCAAAATAATGGCACAGAAACAGCAGGAACACCCTTTGAGATGAGCATTGTTGCCAGCGATATCTTTGGCAATTTTGCTTCAGGCTATGAGGGCAGGCAATGGCTTACATGGACATGGACAGCGACCAATTCACCCAATAATACCCAGCCGAGACTGCCAACAGATGGTTATCAATCATTTGTCAATGGCTCGACAACAATCTCCGGGCTTATTCTTGTCAATGCTCAGGAAAAGCCTGTGATTGCGGTAAGTGATGGGAGTATACGCGGCTCAAGCACGCAAATCGTAGTTAGTCCGACAGGGGTTACCCATCTTGAGATGACCACTCAACACAATCAATCAGAGACCGCTGGGGCAACCTTTTTAGTTACCCTGACAGCAAGGGATTCCTACAGCAATATTGCCACTAATTACATTGGCAATCATTATCTTAACTGGGGATTGAATGCCACCAGCTCTCCTACTGGTATCCTGCCAGCAAAACCAGCTGACGATATACAGATATTCAATCAGGGCAGGGTACAGGTAAATGGATTCAGGCTTACCTGTGCAGAAGAGATGGCAACCATTACTGTTTCAAGTGAAGCAATCACCGGCACCTGCGGACAGATTATGGTCAGGGCAGGGACACCAACCGTCTTTGCCATAGATACCCCTGGTTCCGTAACCGTTGATCAGGGTTTCAGGATAGGGAAAATTGCTGCACAGGATGCCTGTGGTAACATTGCCATGAATTACCAGGGAAGCAAGATATTGATATACACCGGACCAGGCAATAGCCCATCCGACGATTTACCGAGCTATACCAATCCGGTAAATTTTGCAGGTGGTGTAGCAAGCAAGCTGCTTACCACCTTGGTTAAGGCAGAAACCATAGCCATTAGGGTACAGGAGGGTGGGATTAGGGGTGAGTCTGCCATGATAGAGGTTAAGCCCTCCTTGACCAGCAGGTTTGAGATTATTACCAAACATAACGATACAGAAACCGCAGGGGATCCCTTTTCGGTCGTCATTCGTGTTTTGGATGTTCGTAATAATTTGGACACAAGCTATACCGGCAGCCATCGTCTTAAATGGCAATGGGATGCGCACCGTTCGGCTAATGACAGCCTTCCCTCTATTGCCCAGGAGGGTGATTGTATATTTATAGATGGTGCATCAGAGATAGGTGGATTCAGATTGGTTAATGCTGATGAGATGCCAAGTATTATTGCCCGGGATGGCAATATTGAGGGCAGTTCAAAGCCAATAAGGGTTGAGCCGGGTACACCCACAGGCTTTGAGATAATTACACCAGGCTATGTTAACGCGGGCAAGTCGTTTACTATTACTAATATCACGGCCAAGGATAATTTTGGCAATGTAGCCAAAGGCTATACAGGCGATAAGTCTCTTATCTATAGCGGGCCAGGTAACGGCTTTCTCAAGGGCACCCCAAGCTATACCAAGGCGGTTAACTTTGACAGAGGCATCTCTACAACCCCTCTAAAAACAACCCTTTATAAGGCAGAAAGTGTCAGGATCCATGTAGAAGAGGGAGGAATATTTGGGGATTCGATGGAGGTTAGCGTCAAGGGGGCTGATGCAGCCGTATTTCAGGTTGCTACCCAGCATGATAATATCGAGACCGCTGGTGAGGCGTTTTCTATGACTATCAGAACCAGGGATGAGTTTGGCAATGAGGTATCAAGCTATGTGCATCGTCATTATCTTGAGTGGTTTTGGAACAACGCAGCCGTATCACCCAATGGGATTATGCCTGATAGACCACTGAATGGCAACGCAGATTTCGAATACGGTGTGGCAACTATTCAGGGATTCACGCTCACCAATGCCACGCAAACCCCGACTATCTCTGTCACCGACGGTAGTGTTCGGGGAACGAGTTCACCCATAAGGATTAATCCAAACAAGGCAGTTTCCTTTGATATTGCTGTCCCCTCGCCCGTAACCGTGAATCGTCCCTTTAATATCTCTAAGGTTATTGCCAAGGATGCCTTTGGCAATACTGCTGTCAGCTATGCTGGTGATAAGATACTGGGGTACACAGGTCCCAAAAGTGATGCTATAAATGGCGAGCCTTCATATACCTATGCAGCCCATTTTGAGGCAGGGATACTTACAACCCCTTTACCTACTATCTTGAGCAAGGAAGAGCTTACGGCTATTACAATCAAGGAAGGGGATGTAGTTGGCACCTCCAATGGGATTGAGGTTCTGACCATGGGTGCCTGCTTTTTGATTAGCCCTCATGAGGTTTATGCCGGCAAGCCTAATCAAATAATGAACTGTCAGATTATCAATAACAACTCGGCCAGGATTAGCAAGATACAGGTTATTATTCCCTATGGCTTTACATTTGCATCACTTAGTGTACCCCAATGCTCTGATAAACATAAGGTGTGGAATGCTACGCACAATGGTCAGGATGTAGTTTTGAGTCCTGTAACAATAAGTGACTGCCTGCTCAATGGCGAATCCATTCAGGTAGAGATTACGGTTAAGGTCATGGAAGGTGAACAAGAATCTGTGTCCTGTCCATGTATGATTACCTCAGGGAGCTTCACCATTTCGGCATTTGAATTAAAAAAAGGTGATGGTCAGGTACGCATTACAGCCTATCGATTAGAGGCAGATGCCTTTCCAAGGGTTATCCTGCTGGGTGGGACTGCCACGATTATTGCCAGATTAGCTGAGATTGCGACCAGTAAGCCTTATTTCAATGGTCCTGTTGAATTCAGCATTGTTTCAGGGACAGGAGCTGTCCTGTCTGGTGATCCTATCGTCTACACCAACCCACAAGGCTCAGCCACCATAAATCTCATATCAGGAACAAGTACAGGTACAGTGACAGTGCAGATTAAATACAGACAGTATGACATTAAAACCGTAGATATTCGCATTGTCTCAAATGTGCCGAAAATAATCCCTGGCAAGGATGGCTTTATCAAGCAGAATGAGGTGATTGTTAAGCCCATAACACCTATCAGTTTGGTGAGTGAAGAGGGGTTTGACTTGAAATACAAGATAGATAAGGGAGATGACGGAACATGGACAACATATACAGGCTCATTTATTGTAGGCACTCCTGGGGTGCATCGCATTGACTATGCCTGTGTAGATGCGATGGGTAACCCTGGCCCAATAATGTCTTCCTCGCTTTTTGTTATGCCGGAGATGCTCGGCGAATTAATAAACTATCCCAATCCCTTTAGCCCGAATACAGATGGGTTTACAATCATTGAATATTATCTTGATAGTCCCATAGATGTAGAGATACGAATATATAACCTGTTTGGTGATCTTGTTCGAAATATGGATGTGCCTTCTGATAAGGCGTGTACTCAACAGGTAAGATGGGATGGCAAGAATGGATGTGGTGATATAGTTGGCAACGGTGGTTATGTCTGTGTGGTCAGGGTTAAGGGACAAGCGAAAGATATGAGGCGGAAGATATTGGTGGTGAAATGAGGCAAGATTTGCCACAGAGATACGGAGATATAAGTGAATGAGAATATTACATGAACAGATAGATACCTTAAAAAAGGAGATTATAGCTATTTTACCAGACGCAATTGTTTATCTTTTTGGCTCACGGGTAGATGATAATAAAAAGGGTTGAGATATAGATATTATGATTCTATCTAACAGAAAAATAAACTGGAAGGAAAAGGCTATGATAAGATGGCATTATTTTGGAAAATTTGGCGAACAAAAACTTGATATAATATCATTTACTTTTAAGGAAGAAACCTTTTTCAAACAAATAGTACTACAAGAAGGAATAAGATTATGAAAACCGAATTTTTAATGATGGAACAGATAAGAGAGGACTTTAATAAACTTGAGCAAGCAGTTGAAATGTTAAAATATTCATTACAGCAATGCCAAAAAATAGGAATAAAGACAGATTATTCCTTAGAAGAACTTGATAGATTTGAGAGTCTTACTTCCAGATTTGCCAGAACCAGTGATATTTACACACAGAAAGCAATGAAAGGAATAATCATGATTTTGAGAGAAGAATTAGGAACATTTATAGATAGAGCAAATTTGTTTGAAAAACTGGAAATATCCAGTGCAGAAGACTTAAAATTGATAAGAGACCTAAGAAATGAAATATCTCATGAATATAAAGCAGATGATATTACAGAGGTATTTGAATCTGTAATTGAATATAGTGACAAGCTGATTAAAATTATTGAAAGAACGAAAAAATTTATTGAAAAGAAAAAATTGATCCAGGGGTAATAATGATTTTTCTATGCCATTTTAGGAGAGGGTTGTGTCAAAGATTTATTCTTTAATAATCACATTTACAATATTATCCATCATACCGTCACAAGCCTTCGCTCGCTATGACGGGGCTCCCGGGTCATACCTTCGCTGGGGTGCCGGGGCAAGGGATTTGGCTATGGGCAAAGCGTTTGTAGCCGTTAGCGATGATGCTACCTCTGTCTACTGGAATCCAGCAGGATTAACCCGTATTCAGGGTGCTGAATTTACAGGGCTTTTTGCTACCTTGTTTGAAGATACCAATTATTCCTTCCTCAGCTTTGTCCATCCTACAGAGGAGTTTGGGGCATTTGGGATTGGCATAGTACTTTTAAGCTCAAGCGATTTTGAGGGAAGAAATAATAGGGCACAGGTAACAGGGAAGCTCCAGGAGATGCAGAGATGTATCATCCTTTCTCACGGACGAAAGGTCTCTCGCAGGCTGTCTATTGGTGCAAATGCGAAAATAATCACTGAGGATATTGCCTCATATAACGATACCAAAATAGGGCTTGATGGTGCAATGCTCTTTGATTTAAGGGATTATTTTTCCCTTGGGTTAAGCGTTCAAAATTTAGTGCCGCTAAGACTAAAGCTCATAGATAAGGATGAGACATTCCCGATTATCGTCAGGGCAGGTGGTGCATTAAAAGCACTCAATAATAACCTTCTCCTTGCCCTTGATGTAGAAAAACTTCCCTCTCAAGTCTATAAAACCCATTTTGGAGCAGAGTATTGGCTTAAGAATAGGTCTGTTGCCCTGAGAATGGGTTTGGACAATACAGAAATAACATCAGGTGCAGGAATGGATTTTGAGAATTATATTATAGATTATAGCCTCAGTCATCAAAATTTAGGCTATTCGCACCGTCTTTCCTTTACCTATTGTTTCGAAGCCTTTGGGGCAAAGATTCAGGTATCACCAAAGGCATTCTCACCGCTTGGCAAGTATAACTGGACAACCTTTAAGATAGATGTTAAGCAAAAAGATAAGGTAAAAAAATGGGATATAACCATCAGGGATAAGACAGGTGTTGTTGTCAAAACATATGAAGGTAAGGGCGAGCCACCCGGAGAGATTACCTGGGAGGGACGGGATGAGAATAATAAGGTTATGCCGGATGGGATATATAAATGTATGCTGAAGGTGACTGATATTGCAGATAATGTCTATAAATCCAGCCAGGAAAAGGTGGAGATTATTACTGAAGTGCCTGATGTAGTGGTGCCTATGGAGATGGGGTGGTAACGAGCAACCACAAAGGCACGAAGATACCATGACTTGTTTCTGTTTTGAGATTGTCTGAGGCAGAGGGGAGAAGGTTAACAGGAGTCAGAATATTCTGTATTCTCCACTGGTCTCCATTTCCCCTTATCTTACACATTTGGATAGCTGAATAGTTACGATAACTAAGGCATTACAGAAATTTGTAATGAGTCAGTTATCGGTAGGGAAACGGAACCAAAGGAGACAGTTGTCACATGCCAGCGGACGGTTCATCTACGCGTCTGTGGGGAACGCGGGGGTAGAGAGAGACGCAACATTTTGCGTCTCTACGGTTTATTCATACGCTTGTGGGAAACGTCGTATGGGGCAGGTTTGGAACCTGTCCCTATAGCGGTTCATCTCCATGTCTGTGAGGAATGCCCCTGTATTTACACCCTTTGAATTTTCTGTTTCCCTCCCGATAACTGACCGATTACAGAAATTTCAATTAATCTGTTGACAAATATGAAAATTTATGATATACTAAAATAATATTGGTAAGTAAGAACATATTAAATTAAGAGAGGTGAAATATGGCTAAAGGGAAAAGTTTTCAGGATGAAATCCCGCCCTCAAGGATTAATATCAAATATGTAAATGATAGTAATGGGGCTAAGGAGGAAGCAGAACTTCCATTGAAGCTGTTGTTGGTTGGAGATTATACCCTGCAGCAGGATAATACGCCTATCATGGAACGGAAAAAGCTAAACATTACTAAGTCCAATTTCTCATCTGTAATGAAGGAACAGGGGCTTAAATTGTCATTTTCCGTACCCAATAAGCTTAGTGAAGGCGAAGAAGCTGATATGAAGGTAGATCTGAAGCTTGATGACTTAGGTTCATTTAGCCCTGAAGCTGTTGTTCAGCAGATTCCAGAATTAAATGCTATGCTAAAAATAAGGGATTTGCTAAAGGATTTGAAAGCAAGGGTTGTAACTAATCGAGAGTTTAGAAATGCTCTTGGAAAGATATTGAAGGATAAGGACCAGATGAATGCTGTGTTAGAACAGCTTGATAAAATAGCTCCACTTCCTGATATTATAAGTGGACAGCAAAAGTAAGGGGGAAATAGGATTATGGCAGAAGAAGCAAAATCTGTACAATCTCAGCAGCAAACTGTAACAGAGGAAAAGAATTTATTGGAGTTGTTGTTTGAAAAGGTGGATGCCACTGTCCCTGAGAAACCTGTAAGCATGGAAAGTGAGGAAACATCCAGCAGGTTGTCTTATGCTGTTAATCAATTTGTCAGAGCTATTGCAGCTTCAGGGCAGACTGTGGAGAAGTTGGACAAGGTAGTGGTAGATAATGTAATTGCACAGATAGATAAAAAGATCAGCAGTCAGGTTAATGAGATTATGCATAATGAAAGCTTCCAAAAGATGGAATCTGCATGGCGAGGGCTTAAATTCCTTGTTGATAGAACAGACTTTAATGCTAATATCAAGATTGAGGTTCTTAATGTCTCCAAGGAAGAATTAAGAGAGGATTTTGAGGATTCGCCGGAAGCTATTCAGTCAGGACTCTATAAACAAATATATGTTGATGAATATGATCAGGCTGGCGGAGAGCCTGTCGGAGCAATAATCGCAAATTACGAATTTAACCGTTCTCCTCAGGATATAGCACTTCTCAGAAATGTTTCCAAGATTGCTGCAGCAACACATGCACCGTTTATTGGGTCCGTAGAATCTAAATTTTTTGGGATAAAATCCATCGATGAGCTTCCTCAAATCCCTGGCAGCAGCATTGCTGCTCTATTTGAACAGGATGAATATCGACAGTGGAATGGCTTCCGTGAATCAGAAGACTCGCGGTATGTAGGGCTTACTGTGCCAAGATTCTTATTAAGGTTACCATATGGTCAGGATACCCTGCCTGTCAAGGAATTTGACTTTGAAGAGGATGTGACAGGGGAACATGAGAAATATCTCTGGGGGAATAGCTCCTTTGCTTTTGCGGCTAATCTTACGAGAAGTTTTGCTGAGAATGGCTGGTGTGTGAATATCAGAGGACCTGAAGCAGGAGGAAAGGTAAATGATTTACCCCTCCATACATATAAAACAGCAGGGGATACGGATACAAAGATTCCCACAGAGGCACTTATCCCTGATGGACACGAATTTGCACTGGCAGAGTTAGGGTTTATTCCCTTGCTTTACTATAAGAATCGTGATTATGCCTGTTTCTTTTCAGCACATGCTGCTCAGAAGCCGAAGAAATATAATGATCCTATGGCAACGGCAAATAGTAAGTTGTGTGCTAATTTACCATATCTTTTCCTTGTATCCCGATTGGCTCATTACCTGAAGGTAATTCAACGAGAAAATATTGGGGCAGCAAAGGAAAAGGATGATCTTCAGGCAGAGCTTCAAGGATGGATATCAAAATTGGTTACTACAATGAAAGCTCCATCAGCAGAGCTTAAGGCAAGGTGCCCTTTAAGTGCAGCTTCTATTATAGTTACTGATTTTGCCGATAATCCTGGATTTTATCGTGTAGAGATGCAGGTAAGACCGCACTTTCAAGTTGAAGGGGTAAATGTTGATCTCTCTCTTGTTTCACAACTTCCAAAGGCAAAATAAAGCGAACTGTGAAATTAAGATTTAATCCACAAATTTCACAGATTATCAGAAAAATGGGGAAGAAAAAAATCTGCAAGGCACTATAGCAAACAGGCTGTAGTGTCGCGTCAACTTTAATTTGTCGGATAACCGTTTGTAGTGACAATCCTGCCAGAGGTGCTCTCCTCTTGTGGTTGTCCGTTGCTGTGGCTGTATGTTTGTAATTGTACACGGATACGGATTACATATTAAACTCTCCGACAATTGAGAGTTGACGCGACAGTAGTATGTCTCTATAAGTTCACCGGACATTACGATTAAGGGGGTGATAAGAGAATAAGATTAGGGGAATGCAAGGTTTTATGATCTCAAATTTTAAGTTAAGGAGGGAAAGATTATGCCATTACCAGCGTATATGGACTTAGGAGGAGACATTCCGGGTTCTGTTCAAGTTAAGGGAAGAGAGAATCAAGTAGAGGTGTTAGAGTTTCAACATCGCGTTTATATGCCTACAGATGTAAAGGACGGCACAGCTGCAGGCACAAGAAAGCATGAATCACTTACTGTTTCTAAAAATTTCGATAAGTCTAGTCCCAAATTGTATCAATATCTTTGCAACGGCAAGAAAATTCCACAGATATTGATTCATTGGTATATGATAGATGCTGTCGGGCAGGAAACAGAATACTTTACCCATAAAATGGAGAATGCACGAATAGTTGCTATTAAACCATGGATGCCTGATGTAGACAATAAAGAAAAAGAGACATATAAGCATAGAGAAGATATTGAATTCCGATATGAGAAGATTACTTGGACATATGTAGATGGTAATGTCGAATTTAGTGATTCATGGCTTGAAGGAAGATAAGGATTAAGTAC
>JBDRAP010000145.1:0-3152 GCA_043823615.1 bacterium | reverse complement strand
AGTTACACCCTTTGTGATTCTTTCTCTGATTTCATTATCTCCATATCTCCTAAGAGATTGACACGATATAGGTTGCTATCTCCAATTATTAGTTGATGTTCTGACAGCAATAGTGTTGCACTTGCTTGTGGCATGTGCGGGCTTAAATACATGGGAAATAAATAAAAATATTCCCACTGACTATACAGATGAGATTATCAGGGTGTCAAACGCAAAAGAGGCAGTTGACAAGGCATTGCAGGGAATGGTTTCGTGATTTTGTGATTTTGTGGCAAATCAGATGGTAGAGACGAGGCATGCCTCATCCCATCCTTAAACAGAGGGAAGATGTTAATCGATATTCATGTACATACAGTACTCGGGTCTCCGTGTAGTGTTATAGAGATAGATGATATTATTAAGATGGCCAAAAGGGTAAAATTAGATGGTGTGTGTATTACTGACCATCACAACCGTAGTGCAATAGCAATAGCTAAAGAAAGGGCAGCTAAGCATAATCTTTTAATCCTTGGAGGAATGGAGATTAGGTGTCTTGAAGGGGATGTTCTTATCTTTGGATTTTCAGAATTTTGTAGGGAAGGCATACCATTGACAGAGCTTATTCCATGGGTACACAGCTTGGGAGGGGTAGTTATTGCAGCTCACCCATTTCGCAGTGGTGCACCAAGTATTGGAAATAAACTTTATGAAATAAAAGGTATCTATGCCATTGAGGTATTAAACGGAAATTCTTCAAAGGATATGAATATCTTATCCTGGCTGGCAAGCCTTAAGCTATGTATTCCAGGGGTGGGTGGAAGTGATGCCCATACAGCCCTCCAGATAGGAAAGTATGCAACATTTTTCGATAGAGAGATTAAAGATGAGGATGATCTTGTTTGTGCATTAAAGGGGGGACGGTTTCAGGCATTAAAGATGTTTTAATTTAGTCTTGTAGTCAAGAAGTCCAGACTTATCTGACTGTCTGAACAGAGAGGATGCTGATGATTGAAAAGCAAATTGGGCAAATGCTTGTTGATTCTAAGATAATCACTGATGAACAGCTACAGAAGGCATTAAAAATACAACATAAGGATGACAAAAGGCTTGGTCGGGTACTGGTAGAGTTGGGGTTTGTTTCAGATGTGACCATGATAGAATTCTTAAGCCATCAGATAGGGATTATGGTGGAAAAATGTGAGCAAAGGTATCCTGAGCTTTTTCAAAAAGAACATACCCCAATAATTACCAAAAAACCAATAGCCTATACCTATAAGCATCCGGATATGATGCTCTCTCGTTTAGAATTGGAACAGGGTGCAGGCAAACGGATTGATGCGGCTGAACAAAGATTAGAGGCAGCTGATAAATTTTTGCGGGATAGCAATTATGATGAGGTTTTTATGAATGCACATTCAGCCATCCATCATCTTGCTCAATCAGCTAAGTATCTGACTAATTTTGTAGAGTTTCGAGGGCATGAGATGGAGGATATGAAGTTTGTTCATACTGGAAGAACAGGGGTTGGTCAGGTGCAGAGGATCCCTGTTATCTCAGAAAAGCTCTATTCACGGGGACATGGTGTTGTTGACAAAAAAAAGGCAAATATGATCCTTGCTACAGCACAGGATTATTTTGTAAAGGTAAAAACAGCATTTGAAGGAGAAATGCAGAAATATGATAAAGAGGCAAAAAACCATAAGCAATTGTCATAAACAGGTAATAGTAGGCAATCAGCCTAATAAATCGGAGCCTTATTGGTTCCAAAAAGGAGTTGCAATGTCAAGTACGGTTATTATTGGTGCCCAATGGGGTGATGAGGGCAAGGGGAAGATTATTGATATCTTTGCTGAGGAAGCAGATATTATTGTTCGGTATCAAGGGGGGAATAATGCCGGGCATACCATTGTTATTGATGAAAAAGAGTTTATTCTCCATTTAATCCCGTCTGGTATCCTTAGAGAGGATAAGATTTGCGTTATTGGTCATGGGGTTGTCCTTAATCCTGAGGCATTTCTAAAAGAGCTGGAATATTTGAAGGGGAATGGTATTGATGTTGCAGGCAGGGTATATATCAGTGAAACAACTCATCTGATTATGCCGTATCATCTATATATGGACAAAGCCTCTGAAAAGGAATACAAGATAGGTACAACCATGCGTGGGGTAGGTCCTGCTTATGAAGACAAGATTGGTCGACATGGGATACGGGCAATTGACCTGTTGAATAGGGATGTATTTGAGGAAAAGCTAAAAAGAAACCTGAAAATGAAATCTTATATTCTGGGGGATGTGTTTGATTATAACCAGATTCTTAAAGTATATCTTTATTATGGAGAGATACTTAGGGAGTATATCAAGGATACATCCCTCTTTCTTTCTGAAGCATTAAAAAAGGACAAAAAACTTCTTTTTGAAGGGGCACAGGGCACGCTCTTGGATGTTGATTATGGCACCTATCCATTTGTAACATCATCCAATGCTTCGGTTGGCGGGGTGTGTACCGGTACAGGAATACCACCAAATAAGATCAATAAAGTAATAGGGATAACAAAGGCTTACTCTACGAGGGTTGGAGAGGGACCATTTCCAACAGAGCTGCATGGAGAGTTTGGGGAAGAGATGAGGGAAAAGGGGAATGAGTACGGTGCTACTACAGGAAGACCAAGACGATGTGGCTGGTTTGATGCGGTTGCCTTAAGGTATTCTGCCAGAATAAATGGCTTTGATAGCCTTGCCATCACCAAGATTGATGTCCTTTCGCATCTTGAAACAATAAAAATAGGTGTTGGCTATAAATATAAGGGACAGATCCTAAAGGAATTCTCTCACGATTTAAGTGTCTTGAATGGTTGTGAACCGGTGTATGAAGAGATGCCCGGATGGAACCAAGACATCACAAATATCAAGTCTTTTGATGAGTTTCCAATTCAGGCAAAGAATTACCTGAAAAGGCTCAGCGATTTAGTGGAGACCAAGATTGACCTCGTGTCTGTGGGAGCAGAACGGACACAGACGGTGTGGGTGGAATAGTAAGACAGAATTCAGCAGTAGAAACAGCGACTACAAGAAGATAGCACCTCTGACAGATCGCGGCTACAAGTTTTCCACGAATAGCTGTAGCTGCAGAGGGACAAGGGCGATACCCCCTTGTCCCTGCCTTAACTATTTCT
>JBDRAP010000144.1:0-5180 GCA_043823615.1 bacterium | reverse complement strand
GTTACACCCTTTGTGATTCTTTCTCTGATTTCATTATCTCCATATCTCCTAAGAGATTGACACGATATAGGTTGCTATCTCCAATTATTAGTTGATGTTCTGACAGCAATAGTGTTGCACTTGCTTGTGGCATGTGCGGGTGATAAAAACTGTTTACAGTTATTTTTTTAACTGACTGAACGCTTACCTGAATAGTTACGAAATTGCAAACAAATTTAACAGCCAATACGAGACAAAGGGCAGGCACGGGGGCCTGCCCCTACTGACTACAATGCCTTTTCAGATTTTTCTTCCCCATTTTTCTGATAATCTGTGAAATCTGCGTAATCTACTCTTCCGCCAGAGGTGCTACCTCCGCCAGAGGTGCTTACCTCTCATTTGCAATTACTCCTGTTTTGTTGCAGAATTTATTTACACAAACAATCCCTGCAATACATATCAAGAAAGCAGTACAAATACTTCCAAACATTCCAATCTTAAATACCTGCGGATAGTAGATAAACTCAACCTTGTGAGTACCAGAGCCAATCTCTATGGCTCGAAAGATATAGTTTGCCCGATATATTTTTGTTTCCTTCCCGTCTACAAAAGCCTTCCATCCCGGGTAATATGTATCTCCCAAGAATAGAAATCCTGAGGTATTGATTTTAGCCTGAATAACTACCTTGTTTGGTTGATAGCTATCAATTCTTACCTGACTTGAGCTGCAAACTCGGGATTTGGGACAATAATCCGGCTTTTCAAAAATAACTACTTCCTTTGTTGGATCAAATTCCGGACGCATAATATAATAAAACGCCTCCTTTTTATTTTCCACAACAGTTGCTTTTGGAACAAAAAATGCCTTAGACAGGCAGCCTGTATTCTTGTATACTAAAATATTCCCGGTAACATTCGTCAACTCCAACCCTTTATACAAAAGTAGTGTTTCAGAGGCAATATATTTAACATTTAACATACACAAAAGATGATAGACAGAGGAAATTTCTTCATTCCTTATATGCCATATAAGTTTTTCATAATCCCTGATGGTCATGGCTTCATACCCATAGGCATCAGGAATGCGCCAGAGAAGTCCGAGGTTGGAAAGCAGAATAGATTTGTTATTCCAGCAACTCAATTTAATATCTTTACCGCTTACAGTTTGAAGATGAGCCTTTTCTGTAACAGGATTAAGAAGATACCGACAGGGAGATGCTTCTTTTTCAAGCTGTTTCGCAAGAGCTGGCTTTTGGTCGAAAAATTTCTGGGAGATCAATGGATTGAGGTTTATTCCGTGAAAAAAAAGATCTGCTGTTATCAGTAACAACAGCAATAGGGATATATTTCCTGCTTTTTTTCTTAACAACCCCAAACTGATAATAATCAATGCAACAGGAATTATTGGAAGATAGTGCTGCCCCCCAATCATTTGTCCCCAAAAGGGTACTCGTTGTTTGATTATCCCTATGCCCCATAAACAGATACAGACCATGAGCAAAGAAAGAAGTATCCATGTAAGCTCTTTCTTAAATTTTGAAATAGAATTAAACCCATATCCAACCAATATTGCCCCACAAAAGGTCATAAGACCAACAAATTTGACCGCATGTCTGATCATATTAAACCCAGGCAGGTATTGGTAACATAATTGATATAAAAAAAGATGTGAACCAAGTGAAAGAACAAGAGAGATTACAAAAAGCCCTACCCAAAACCATTCCCTTTTATTCCGATTTTTCCAAAAACAAAAGACACTCAAAAGCATCATGCTTAAGGGAATAATTCCCATGTACACACTTAAGAGAAACTCTTGCCTGGAAAGCCTTATTACATCTGAAACAAAAGGGATGATTAGATTTAACAGCTCTCCTTGATACAATGACCAATCCGTTGCCTCTTGATACCCTACCCCATGTGCCCTTGCAGAAAAAAAGGTAAGCTCAAAAAAAGGCAGCAGCTGAACAAGGCTTAAACCAACACCAATAAGAAAGATTATCAAAAAAGAGGTGATAGCGTATTTACAGTCGCATGAAGAACAAATCCCGTAAAAAAACAATGACAATATTGTCATATATGCTACTACCGGCTCCCCAGCCAAAATCTGGACAGCCAGACATATCCCCCCAAGGATTATCCATAATAATGATCTTTTGGACAAGGCTGTATGATAGATGGAAAAGATAAGGGGCAGCCATGTAATTGAACACAAAATATTGGGATGGGAAATCATACATAAAGAAAAGCTGCTAAACGAAAAGGTAATGCCTGCCGCCAAAGATGCTTTTGTTCCAAGATTAAGGGTTTTTCCTAAGCAATACATAAAGATACCAGAAAGCAGGACATGAATAACAATAAAGAGCTTTATCCCTAACCCAAAGGGCAGCAAATACAGAAGTATGGACAGGGGATAAAATGTGCCGAGCTGGATTAAGGCAAATAATGGTGTCCCGGAGAACAAATACGGATTCCAGAACGGAAAGATACCATCCTTTATCAGATTGACCTTCAGGTGATAAAATGGATAGTAATAGCGGTAAATGTCCCTGAAAACAAAGGTGTTTTCTGTAAACAATATGGGAGAGAAAAAGACGATGGTTATAGCCATAAGAAACAAGACGGCGAGTATATTCTTTTTCATGTTTTTTATACACCTTAGAGCAATTAAATAATAGAACGCAGATTATTAGGCAGATGCGAATAACAACGCAACCTAAAGGTTGCGACTACCTCATATTATTGACCCATTACTTTTATTGCTATATTCATGTGATTTAACACAACAACCGAACAGGTTGAAATATTTCCTAAATTTATCCTGAAAATCTGCGAAATCTGCGTCCTATTTCCTCAGCTAACCTATATCCATGTCATAAACTCCCGTATCATTTGGAAAAATGTCTTGAAATCTGATGCTTTTTTCAGTCTTTTCCACACCTTAAATATCATCTTTGGTCTTAGATAAAATCTTCTATACGCAAAACGCCTGAGGTTCATAATTTCTTTGGCAGTAAGCTGTGGATAATCCACTACAGAAAAATTTTGTTCAAACATTGCCCAATCAGTGGTATTAATCCAGTGATTATGACAGGCTTGTTCATACATCTCAGAACCCGGAAAGGGTACGGCACAATAAAACTGAACAAAGTCAAGGTCAAGGTCAATGGTAAATTTTATGGTTTGTTTAATGGTTTGAGGAGTATCAGATGGTAATCCAAGGATACAATGCCCAGAAACCTCTAAGCCTGCCTGATGGGATAATTCCACAGCCTTTCTGGTTTGTTCCACAGTAGTCCCTTTTTTAACACTATTAAGTATAGCCTGACTCCCTGATTCGACTCCGTAACCTATCATCCAACAGCCAGCCTTTTTAAGAGCCATCAACATCTCTAAAGTTACATGATCTACACGACTGTTACACACCCATGAGATTTGCAGCCCTCGTTTCACAATCTCATCACATACAGCCATAACAAACCTTGCGTCTAATGTAAAGGATTCGGACCAGAAAAGGAATTCATGAACATTAAATCTTTCTTGTAGCCAAACCAATTCATCGATCAATCTTTGGGGAGATCGTTTGCGTAATGCCTTGCCATAATAGGTACTGTCTGCACAAAAGGTGCAAGGGTATGGACAGCCCCTTGAGGTTGCAACCAAAAGAAATGGGACATTGTGAAATGGCATGATATAGTCAGAAGGGTCAATCAAATGCCATGCTGGAAATGGAAGGCTATCCATGTCAAGCCATGGACGGGAAGGATTGTGGATTATCTTGTCTCCCTCACAAAAAGAAAGTCCCTGCACATCCTGCAAGGTAAACCGAGAGGTCTCCTTTGTGGCAGAAATACTATCCTTTCCACAGGCAATTGCCTTGCACAGCTCTCGCAAAGTAAATTCAGGCTCTCCCCGAATGATATAATCCAGTCCATTGGAGATAGCACCTCTGGCAGAGGTAGCACTTCTGGCACAGGTAGCACCTCTGGCACAGGTAGCACCTCTGGCAGAGATAGCATCTCTGGCACAAGCATGGAAACATTCATCAGGAAGGGCTGTGGGATGGATGCCAATGATGGCTGTTTTGGTTTCAGGGCAGACTTGCTTGATCATGGATACCATCTTAAGATCAGCTTCAATGGATGGGGTACTGGTATTCAGCACAACCAAATCCGGCTTAAGACTATCTATTTGAAGCAGTAATTGCTCTGGGGTAACACCTTTGACAATACAGTCAAGGATACTGACCTCAATCCTCTCTTGTTCCAATACAGCAGCACAAAGTGCTAAAGATAGTGGAGACCAGACCGCTGTCCATGCCCCTTTTCTCTGCATACACCTGCCCTCACGGACAACCTTTACCCCGTCCGGAGCCGGTGGATTAATTAAGAATACATTCATGAATTTTTCCTTGACAAAATTAAAACAGTATGCTATTATATTATTCTACAATTAGCGGGAGTAACTCAGTGGTAGAGTGCAACCTTGCCAAGGTTGACGTCGAGGGTTCGAATCCCTTCTCCCGCTCCAAATTTCGAAAATCTCCACAAATCATTAGATGCTTAGTAACTACTCAGCCTATGTTTTTAGGCTCTTTCTCATTTCAAATGGGTAGCCCTATATAAGGTAATTGTAACGAAAGAAGAAAGAATCACAAAGGGTGTAATCTATAGGGAAAATAATTGACGATTAATTTAGGTAATCGCAAATGGAAGAACCTGACGAGGACTATAGTCTTAAGAATTTACACCCTTTGTGGCTCTTCCTCTGTAAACAATCGGATTAGGTGAAAATATCTCACACACCAATCACTGACTCATTACTTTCATCCTGAGAATAATTGTAGCTGTAGAGGGCTTATTCCTGCTGACACACAAGAAGCAACCACAAGGAGGTAACACCTCTGGCAGGTTGCAGCTACAAAGATACAATAGTTGTTGCAATGCTTATTTCTTTTCCATTCTGATTCCTGAATTCTGACTACCCAAACGCAGTTACAACCTACGATTCTTTGTAACTATTCAGGCAGCAAGAATACGGGAGTCAGAATGTTTGTTTCTGTTGTAGGGGCAGGCCCCCGTGCCTGCCCTGATACGGGACAACCACAGGAGTTATTGGGTAGAGATACATAGGTCTGCACCTACCACAAAGGGCAACCACAGGGGGTTTGCCCCTACGACAGATCAGAATGCAGGAGTCAGAAT
>JBDRAP010000143.1:0-5752 GCA_043823615.1 bacterium | reverse complement strand
GCCAGTGCCATCTATAACCGAAAGGTTTGCGTTATTGGCAGGTCAATGGAAAATGTGACTGCTATGGCTAATGAGCTTGGCTATTTGACCATTCCACCAAAGACACTTATCACCGTTGATGAACTAAAACATGTGCCACTGAAACGGACGGTTATCATTACTACCGGTAGTCAGGGTGAACCCATGTCTGCCCTGACGAGAATGTCCATGCATACCCATAGGCATATCAAGATTTCAAATGGCGATACCGTGATTATCTCGGCTCGGGCTATCCCGGGTAATGAGGTCTCTATCTCCCGAACCATAAACAATCTGTTTAAGTTAGGGGCAGAGGTTGTTTATGAGAATGTTTCTGAGGTGCATGTTTCAGGACATGCCAGTCAGGAAGAGCTTAAGATGATGTTTACCATGGTTAAGCCTAAATATTTTATCCCGATTCATGGCGAGTATCGGCATCTGGTTCATCATGCAAAGCTTGCTCAAAAGATGGGTGTTCCAGCCAAAAATATCTTTATCATGGAAAATGGAACAAAGCTCGAGATAACCAATGAAAAAGCAATGATGGCTGAAAAGGTTGAGGCTGGTCAAATCCTGATAGATGGGAAGGGCGTAGGAGATATAGGTACGGTTGTGCTGCGGGACAGACAGCAATTGGCACAGGATGGAATGCTGATAGTTGTAGTTACAATTGATCGTCAGAGTGCAAAACTGCTGGCTGGTCCGGAACTTATCTCCCGTGGCTTTATCTATGTCCGCGAGGCAGATGAGTTGATGAATGAAGCCAAGACAAGGGTAAGAAAACTCTTCGAAGAATTGACTCAGGAAGGAATAACCAACTGGCCGGCAATAAAGTCAGGGATTAGAAATACCTTGGGTAAATACTTATTTGATATGACTGAACGAAGACCCATGATATTGCCTGTTATTGTGGAGTTGTAGATCCAGCCTACAGCATATCTGCCGGATCCATGTCCATAACAACATCCACACTATTTGGCAGGGATAATTCATGGATGCTTTTTATCGCCAGTTTACGCATTTGATGTAATTTTGAGGACTTAAGAAGGATATGATACCGATAATACCCCTTTATTTTAGATAGGGAACAGGCAGCCGGACCAAGGATAATTATATCGTTATTCAGATTATTCATCTTGAGCTGATCTGCCAGCATCTTAGAGACTTGATAAGATTGATCCTCGCTCTTGCCACGAATAAGGATGTTCATCAGATGGGTAAATGGTGGATATTGCAGCTGTTGTCTGAATTCTATCTCCTGATTGTAAAATCCTTGATAGTTATGAGATATTGCAGCCTGAATACTGTAGTGTTGTGGAGAATTTGTCTGAATAATCACCTCACCAGGTATTTGTCCCCTGCCTGCCCTGCCTGCTACTTGAGTCAGCAGGCTAAAGGTTTTTTCACAGCTTCTGAAATCAGGCATGTTTAGCCCAATATCGCTTGAGACAACACCAACCAAGGTAATATTTGGAAAGTCATGCCCCTTGGCAATCATTTGTGTGCCAACCAAGATATTCAGCTCTCCTGTTCTGACTCTGTTTAATATCTGCTCATGCGACCCTTTTGTTGAGGTTGTATCCACATCCATACGGGCTATATTTGCCTCTGGAAATAATCGGTGAAGCTCTTCAACTACCTTTTGTGTGCCTATACCGGAGTACCTGATATCCTCACTATGACAATCGGGGCAGGATTGTGGGGCAGGCTGATGATAATCACAATAGTGGCACTTAAGTTTCTTATCAGTAAGGTGATAGGTCAGTGAAATCTCGCAATCAGGGCATTTCATGATAAGCCCGCAACCCCTGCATTGAATAAATGGGGCAAACCCCCGGCGATTAAGAAAGATGATTGTCTGCTGGTTATTCTCAATCCTTTGAGCAATAGCTTGTTGCAACCTGCTGCTAAACATCTCTTTTTCTTCTTTCATGTCTATTATCTCTACCTGAGGCATTGGTCTTTCATCTATGCGGGCAGGAAGGGACAGATAATGGTATTTTCCTACTTGGGTATTGTAAAAAGATTCTAATGATGGGGTGGCACTGCCAAGAATAATGGTAGCATTTGCATACTTTGCCCTCATTACTGCTACATCACGGGCATGATACCTTGGATTGCTATCAAACTGTTTATAAGAAGACTCATGCTCTTCATCAACAATTATCAACCCAAGCCTGTTAAGTGGGGCAAAAACAGCAGAACGAGCCCCAATGACAATCTCTGCCTCTTTTTTTAGCACCCTTTGCCATTCATCGTATCTTTCACCATCAGAAAGTCTGCTGTGTAATACAGCAACCCTCTGTCCAAATCGAGAGACAAATCTTTCTACTGTCTGCTGGGTCAGGGATATTTCCGGAATAAGTACAAGGCTTGTTTTATCAATGGATATTGCCTGTTCAATCGCCTGAAGATAAACCTCTGTCTTCCCGCTCCCTGTTACCCCATGAAGCAAAAAAACACCAAACTTCTCTGCCTTAATGCTTGCAGATATTTCAGATGAGGCTTTGATCTGATGCAGTGTAGGAATGGGCGGGGTTGATTTTGAAATGGTGTGGTGTTTATAAGGACTCCGATATTCTTGTTTGAAAGAAATATTCAGGATACCTTTTTTGATTAGCGTATTTATTGGTGATTGACTTACGCCTGTTTGTGCGATAAGCTCGCTTAAAGGCATATCGCCTGCAGTTGTTAAGAGTTGTATCACTATATTCTGTACCTCAGATAATTTCAACCCTTCACAGGAAAGTCCCTGATCATTGAGACTGACTATTTTCACATTCTTTGTCTGCATCTGCGGCTTGTAAGGAACGGCACAACCCAATGTCTCTCCCAAGCTCGAAATGTAATAGGTTGATATCCATTGAGCAAGCTGCATCAATTCCGGGGTAATAACAACCTGTTCATCTACACAAGCAATAATATCCTTTAGTTGATAATCTCCCTTGTGTTGTTCAGATATGCCGATAATATAGCCAACCATCTGCCTCTTCCTTCCAAATGGTGCCATGACCCTCTTGCCAACAGACACCTTGTCTCTTAAACTGTCAGGCACTGTATAGGTAAATGTTTTATTAATGGGCAGATTAAATGCGATATCAAGGAACATTTCAGATTATCACCATCCTTGTATGTAAGCGTTCAGCCATCAGCTATCAGCAGTCAGCAAAGATCATAAAATCAAAGCAAAATAAAGCGTTCCTAACTTTACGACTTCTTGTGCCAGAGGTGCTACCTCCGCCAGAGGTGCTACCTCCTTTTATGCCGTAATGCCTTGCAAAAGCTGAAGGCTGACTACTTGAAAAGCTAAACGCTTACCCCCTGTTCTAATAGGTGAAACAGAGGGCAGGTACGGGGGCCTGCCCCCTACGCTCTTCTCATACATTCCCAATATACCTCTTGCAATGGCACATTTTCCTTGATGGCAATCCTGCGGCATTCCTCGTATTCAGGGATAACCCTTTTCTTGTCTCCAATGGTTGCCTCCTTTGCCTTTAATATGCCGTATGTTGTATTTATCTCTACTGATCGCCGGGGAAGCTTTTTTCGTGCTACGGGATGAATGCGGATGCCGATCGTGGTTGTCTGAGAAAAGATAATGGATGCCAATCTATCTTCATCTTCATGAAGGCTGATTACACTCAAAAGAACCCCTATCCTGCCTTTTTTGCCATGAATTGGGATAAGCCAGACATCAATTGCCCCTTGTTTCATTAGCTCTTCTATCAGATAATCATATATCTCCGGGTTCATATCATCAATATTGGTTTCAAGCAGGGTAACAACATCCTGTTCGTAAATATCCATCTCATTTTCATCTTTCTTATCAGCAATCTCACCAACAAAAACCCGCAAGAGGTTTGGAATGATTGTTTCATGACCCCCTGCACCATAACCAATCACTTGTACCTGCATCTGAGGCATGTGTTCAACGCCTATCCCAAGGGTAGTAATTATGGCTGCACCCGTGGGGGTAGTTAGCTCCCTGTCTGTACCAGGGGCAGAATATACAGGAAAATTCCTGATCAATTCAGCTGTTGCTGGTGCTGGAACAGGCAATATCCCATGTTCACAGGAGACACTCCCAGAGCCAAGGTTTAATGCGGATGAGTATATCTTCTCTATCCCAAGTTTGTCAATACATATCACCGCACCAACAACATCAACAAGTGTATCCATATCCCCCAGCTCGTGAAAATGAACCCTATCCGAAGGAATATTATGCACAAATGCCTCTGCCTGAACCAATCTCTCTATTATCTGACATGACACATCCTTTATCCTTTCGCTCAGGCTGCTCTTGTTGATAATCTCAAACATCTTTGACGGGACAAGCCTTTCCTTACCCACACCAACGAGTGCCCTTAATCCCTGTAGCCCACCCTTTGTAACCCTTGTGGTCTCAAGCGAATAAGTTATTTCCATTTTGGATAATTCCTGATTTAACCATTGAACATCTACCCCTGCATCAATCAATGCCCCCAGAATCATATCACCGCTTATACCGGAAAAACAATCGAAATAAGCTATTCTCAAGTGTAATGCCTCCTGCTGTAATCTCTAATTGCACAGCTCGATACTTTTTACTGCCATTGTTTTACCTCTTTAATAATCTTTTGCATAGCCTCTTGTGACCATGGCTTCGTGTGAAAGATGTAGATTCGACGCCTCAGCCCCAAAGGCAACCTTAAGTAGAGACGCAAGATATCGAGCTGTGCGGTTGTGGATAACTTGGAACTCTCTCAACCCCAGACAGGGTATGACGATGAGAGATTAATTCAGCAGGGGATCCATTTTCTTTGAATGTATACAGAATCTCTGTGGGAAAATAACCAAGATCTGCAAAGATAACATAAAGCGGTAAGGCATAATGCCCTAGAGAAAGGAGAAAACGGTCGCGTCCATCCCAATCACAGGCTGAGAGGGAATAGACTTAAGGTATCGATAAAATACAGCAGTCATTATATCAATTCCAGAAAGTGCCTGGGCAAGGTAGTAACCGCCGGTTTGATGGGTGATATTGATTAGTGTTTTTCGATTTAGTTGAGCCTTGTTCTTAAGCTCTTCTATGGAGATATGATTCATAGCATCCTTCATCGCCCTAAGTAACACAGGCTTCCAGCTGTGCTACTTTTGAAATGCAAAAAAGATAGCAACAATAGTGCCTACCTGTCCTACCCAAAAGATAAACATCCACTTGATAATATTTGCCTGTGACCTTTCAATCTTCACCTCAAGCCTTGATTCAAGTTCTATCTTGACAGTTTCAATCTTTGCCTCAAGCCTTAATTCAACACCGTCAATCTTTGCCTCAAGCCTTGATTCAACACCGTCAATCTTTGCCTCAAGTTGTGTCATCCGTTTCTCAAACCGTTCCTCAGCTATTCCTAATGTAGTTTTCTTGTTATCTTGCTCAACCTTATCAAAAATGTCAACCAGAGCCTGTGCTCCTGCATCTGTAAGCCTTTCATTTAAGATGCTTGGAAAGGCAATTATAGCCATAATAAACCACCTCCTATATTCACAATTATTATAATACCACATTTTCTACCTGCCGTCAACCTTTTTTCATTGACAATGTGGTTATTTTGCGTCGCACATGCCAGTAGCAAGTGCAACATTATTTACAGAAGAAGAACCACAAAGGGTGTAAATCCATTAATACAATCCTTGTCAGATTCTCATTTGCAATCACCTTAGTTATCGCTCACAATTATTTTCCCTAAGTGTTTAC
>JBDRAP010000142.1:0-7538 GCA_043823615.1 bacterium | reverse complement strand
GCCTACGGCATTTATATTTGGATAATATTTATTTCTACCGATATGTTGTCCCTACAGGACATTTAAGAAAATCGATAGCTAATTTGCATTTTATCGCTGTATTCCTGTAGCTTAATACCACAACCGCACAGGTCGAAAGATACTGTGAGTTTATTATAAAATTAATGGAAAAAAGCTAACAATGCACTATAGCCGACCGTCGCTACGCTTCGGTAGCTGAGCGACACATTAGACTTACAAGAGAGCATAAGATGGCACTCGGGCGTTAAAAACAGCTAGGCGGAAGACAGCAACCAAGCCTAATGTATTAAGAATTTGTGGTGTGGAGCGGTGCACGAAGAGGGGTGTTGCATTTTTCGGCCCAGTAGCCGACACACAATTCTGTGTTGAATTAAGCGGGGGGTTACTATTTGGAGTTTGAATGAATTGAATAGGACTCTCGTGAAAAATAGATAACTCAAACTCTGGAAAAACTGCCACTACTGTGGCTTAGTTTAACAAGGCGATGCACTTAACTCGCTAATTACTTACAGGTAAGCTTATCATTAGACACACCAGAAAACCGTAAAGGATAGAGAACTAAATGAACAAAAGCAAATTGTTACAAAAACTACTTTCTGGTTCAAAAAATATTCGATTTTCAGAAGTAGTAACTTGTACTGAATCATTTGGATTTCGATTAGATCGTATCAACGGAAGTCATCACATTTTCGTACATCCTGATGTGCCAGAATTAGTAAACCTACAGAATGTCAACGGAAAATCAAAACCATATCAGGTGAAGCAATTATTGCAGATTATTGAACGATATAATCTCCAAATGGAGGGTGAAAAATGAAAGATTATCATATTAATGTATTTTATAGCGAAGAAGATGAGGGGTATATTGCGGATATACCAGATCTGAAATATTGTTCTGCTTTCGGTGAAACATCAGAAGAAGCATTACAAGAGGTACTGAAGGCAAAAGAAGCATGGCTTGAATCCGCAAGTACCAATAGGAAGCCAATACCGATGCCTCACTATCGTCCATTAATTTATCAAGTTGCATAAATAAAGTGTAGAAAAATATGAGAAGTAGAAGTGAGAAGAAAGAAGGCTCAGGAAAAAAGGATCAGTATCAAACATTGAATGTGGAATTTAATAATAGTTTGGTAAGCCAGAAGAAAAGAAAAAGACCGCAAAGTGAAGACTAACAAGGAAAATGAACCTGCCATGGAGCAGGTTATTTTGTCGTTAGGCTTACAAGAGGCGGAAGAGGGCGATCTGGCGTAAGATGCAACTCGGGCACAAGATAACGAGCAAGCGGAAGATAATAAATAGTCGACAGGCTGTTACGGAATAGGAATTTGACACGAGAAGCATACAGCATGTTGTGCTAATCTCAGTAACAGGTACTCTATATGGTATAGTGTTGCCACTGATTATTAGTTCCGTAACAGCCTGTCGAAAACATCTGGGAAACACAGGAGTTTAGAAAGCTGCCACCTTTGGAGTGATGACTATGGATATTAATATTCCAAGAATTCAAGAGGTACAGATCTTTGACGCATATACACTTATCATTAAATTTACTAATGATAAAAGAAAGAGCTATGATGTCACCCCTTTATTAAACCGTGAGATGTTTGCTCCCTTGAAAAGCTTCGCTTACTTCAAGAATGTACATGTGGAACCAGGTGGTTATGCAATTGCATGGGATGCAAATATAGACATCAGTGAATATGAACTTTGGAAAAATGGAAAAGAAATGCCTTAACAATCTGAATTCTGAATTCTACTACCTGAATAGTTACATGATATGGTGATACCAATATGAAACGAAACATATACCTTATGATGAGATCCCTTGAGGAAGCAAAAAATATCTGGCAGGAAAGGTACAGCAGGTTAAGGATAGGCAAGGAATTGTTTGATGTTGAACATTCCTTGGGAAGGGTAACGGCTGAACCAGTAATAGCCAAAATATGCTCGCCACATTATCATGCTGCGGCTATGGATGGGGTTGCGGTCAAGGCTGAAAATCTGATTGGTGCCTCAGAAACCTCACCAATAAATCTTGTTCTTGAAAGGGATGCTGTCTTGATCAACACCGGCAACCCTCTTCCACAGGGAATGGATGCAGTGATCAAGATAGAAGATGTATGTATACAGAGCGAAATAATTCCTAATTCGCAATTAGTAGAGGTAATGACACCAGTCGTACCCTACCAACATGTACGATTGGTTGGAGAGGATATTGTGGCAGGTGAGATGGTGCTTACAATAAATCACAGTATCCGTGCTCAGGATATTGGTGCCATGCTTGCAGCCGGGGTGGTTAATGTATGGGTTAAAAAGAAACCACGGGTAATCATTATTCCTACTGGGGATGAGCTTATTCAGCCTGGAGAATCGCTAAAGCCAGGGGCAATCATTGAGTTTAATTCAAGAATGTTGAGTTCAATGATAATGAGTGGGGTGGAGAGGCTATTGTCAGTGAGATAGTGCCTGATAGCTACGAAAAAATACGAGACAAGGTGCTTGAGGCTACAGCATTGGCAGATATGGTTATTATTAATGCCGGCTCATCTGCAGGAACAAAGGATTATACCGCACAGATTATCAAGGAGCTGGGAGAATTATTGGTACATGGGGTAACAATGATGCCCGGTAAGCCTGTTGCTTTAGGGATAATAGAGGGATCCGATTCAAGTATACCTGTTGTTGGCATTCCAGGTTTTCCTGTCTCAGCCCTTTTGGCAATGGAAGAGTTTGTCATGCCTCCTGTTCGTCATGCATTAGGATTGAACACAATACAAAGAGAGAAGATAAAGGCTGTTATCACCCAAAAGATTGCATCAAGGCTGGGAATGGAAGAGTTTATTCGGGTAGGTATTGGATATTTCCCTGAAAAGGAAACTGTCTTTGTAGCTGTTCCCCAACGACAGGGTGCAGGTATCATTACATCCATGGTCAAGGCTGATGGTATCTTGCGTATTCCAAGGTTGTGTGAGGGATTGGAAAACAATTCAATAGTTGAAGTTGAACTGCTTAAAAGTAGGCAGCAAATAGAGTCAAATATTATCCTTATTGGCAGCCACGATAATATACTGGATATTTTGTCTGATTGCCTTTCTACAGAACATCCCCAAATGAGCCTTTGCGTGACCAATGTTGGAAGCCTTGGTGGGTTGCTTGCCTTGAGGCGAGGCGATTGTCATCTGGCTACAAGTCACTTGCTTGACGAAGACACAGGTACATATAATTTGCCATATATCAAACGATTCCTTCCTGATATGGATGTATCTGTGATAACCATTGCATGGAGAGAGCAGGGATTGATTGTAAAAAAAGGAAATCCCAAAAATATCCATGTATTGACAGATTTGATCAGGGATGATGTTGTCTTTGTCAATAGACAAAAAGGGGCTGGCACAAGGATTCTCCTTGACTATGAATTAACAAAAGCAGGGATTTCAAGCAGCGATATTCGTGGGTATGAGGTTGAGGTTTTTACCCATATGGCTGTTTGTGCATCAATAGATGCCGGGACAGCAGATGTAGGGCTTGGAATAATGGCATCAGCAGATGTTTTTGGTATGGATTTTATTCCAATAGCAAGAGAACGATACGATATGGTCATTCCTCGCAAAAACCTCTCTTTGCCTAGTATTTCAGCCTTATTGAAAGTAATTAACAGCCCTGAATTTCATGCCCGGGTATTAGCACTCAATGGCTATGATTTGAATGAATGTGGGTGTCAGACTGTGTGAAAACTCATGATCTGGACATCAATACCACAACATATTGCAGGTAGAAGCAAACACCGTTCGTCCCTATTGGTTCTTGACCTTTGCCGTAGGGGCAATCCCCCTGTGGTTGCCCTTTCCTATCAATCACTGACCCATTACCATGTCAAATAAAATTCAGATAGATAGAGGAAGTCCTTGTGAGATTCAAGGCGCTGCCCCGCAACGGTAATGTCACTTAGTTGGTGATGAGTCCGGTCGACTATCTATCTTGTACCTTCGAGGGAAGATAAAAAGTAAGCAAAAGCCCAATCTTTCTGTCAAAGGTTGGGCTTTTTTATTTTTGCAACTACTGGTTCATGATATTTTCTCCCCTGATTTTGTGGGTGAGACAGAGAGCAGGCACAGGACAGAGGGCAGGCACGGGGGCCTGCCCCTACGGCAAATGTCTCAGAACCACACTACATTACCACAACATAAAAGGAGACAAAATGGAAGCAATGATCTTATTAGGACATGGTTCAAGGCTTACAGAGGCAAATAAAACACTCAAACAAATGGCATTGATGGTAAAGGAATTGGTGGATATTCCCATAGTGGAGATAGCATTCCTGCAATTTGTAAAGCCTGACTTTTTTGATGCTATTTCTGCCTGTATTGAAAAAGGGGCAAAAAAGATAATCATACACCCTTATTTTCTTTACAGGGGACGGCATTTTGAAGAGGATATTGCGGAGATGATTGCTGTTGTGCAGAAAAAATACACTGATGTTGAGTTTGTCCTTACAGAACCACTTGGTGTACATGAAAACATTGCCATGGTTGTTCTTGAAAGGGCAATGAAAAATATCAGTCCGGTGAAGATACTTAAACCACATGAGATAGAGGAGAAGAGCTTTGAGATAATCACTGAGGAGCTGGGCGAAACAAACTTCAGGGATATTGAACTGCCAATTGTCAAGAGGGTTATCCATGCCACGGGTGATTTTGATTATGCCAAAAACTTACGGTTTCATCCAAATGCTGTAGAGGCAGGGATACAAGCTATTAGGGAAGGGAAAAATATCCTTGTTGATGTGGAGATGGTGAGGGCAGGCATAAATAAGAATATTCTTGAAAGGTATGGCAACAAGGTTGTATGCCATTTGTCAGAATCTGAGGTGAAAGAAAAATCATGCGCACTTGAAAAAACCCGTTCAGAAATTGCCATTGAGCTGGGAGCAATGGAAAATATTGGCATTGTAGCTATCGGCAATGCACCAACAGCACTCTATAAGGTAATGAAATTGCTAAAGGATGCAGAAGAGGCAGGTGTTCAGGATTTTGCACCCCTATTAGTCATCGGTGTACCTGTTGGTTTTGTCAAAGCTGTTGAATCAAAAGAGGTGCTTTTGCACATGAAGTACCCGTTTATCACTTCACTTGGAAGAAAAGGCGACAGCTCTGTGGCTGTGGCTATAGTAAACGCATTATTAAAGATGGCGAAAAGGGAGGAATGACGAAAAACAAACAAAACATCAGGATATGGTGGGACAGGTCATTTGCAGGATTGTTGCTCTTAATCGTTGGGTTTTTATTGCTTACCGGCAATGCTAATGCCATGCACATTTCAGAGGGGATACTGCCACTCAATTGGGCAGTCTTCTGGTTTGCTATTGCCATACCATTTGTGGCATTTGGGTTGTACAAGGTAAAGAAACTCTCAGGTGTTGACCTATCCTTTAAGCCACTTGTGGGGCTTATGGCAGCAGTGGTTTTCATTATCTCCTGTATGCCCATACCCGTACCAACCGCAGGTACATGTAGTCATCCATGCGGGACAGGTATATCAGGGATACTCCTTGGCCCTGGTATCAGCATACTTATCTCAGCCGTGGCTCTTCTCATTCAAGCCCTTTTCCTTGCCCACGGAGGCTTAAGTACATGGGGTGCGGATATTGTCTCCATGGGCGTGGCAGGCTCATTTGCAGGATATTTGACCTTCAAGGGATTAAGGGCGTTAAAGGCTAATCTCTGGATTGCAGGCTTTATGGCAGGATTGTTTGCAAACTGGGCAACATATCTCACCACATCTGTTGAACTTGCATCAGGCATAAGGGGAGACTCCCCATTCATGCCTCTTTTCTGGAAGATTTTCCTTGCCTTCATACCGACACAGTTACCCCTTGGAATCCTTGAAGGGGCAATGACAGCAGGCATGATCGTATTGCTTTACAAAAAGAGGCCGGATCTACTTGTAAAAATGGGTGTGGTGAAAAATCAGGAGGCAATCAGCAGTCAGCAGAAGATAAGAGGCAATATGGCTGTACTTTTGCTAACCCTTCTGCCTTTGTTATTCCCTGCCCCTATATTTGCAGAGGAATCTAAATGGGGTGGGGTTGATGAATCAGTTGTTGAAAAATACGCTGAGGAACATGGACGAGTAGCACGAAAACCATTGATTAATACTGACCAGGGAGACCTGCTTCTCTTTGTCTTCCTCCTTGCAGGTACGGTTGGAGGGTTTATCGGTGGATACTCATGGAGGGTACTTATGAGCGAAAAACTAACAAAAACCAACGAAAAGGAGCAACGGCTGTAAGGATTATGGAGATATTTTCAGAATACTTTATCGCAGGGAACGGTTGCAACAGTTCTCTGCTTTCAGAAATCGATGCAAGAATAAAGCTCATGGTCAGCTTGGTTATTCTGGCAATGGTCCTGAGTTACGAGGGGTTTGTCCTTCCATTGCTTGTGACAATCCTAAGCCTTTCTCTCTGCATTAAGATGCGGATACCTTTGAGAGTTTATGCCCTCAGATTTTCAGAACCTGTATTCATCGCTTTTGTCATAGTTGTTCTGAAATTCCTTTTCTCTGGAAATGAGATACTGTTTTCATTAGACATCATGGGTATAAATATTTCAGGGCATAGTGATGGATTATTGCAAGGTTTAATGATAGCCAGCAGGATTTTGGGGGCAGTGTCAATTATTGTTGTTATGAGCTTTTCCATGCCGTTTGTAGAGTTTGCGGCAGGGCTTTCATGGATGATGGTTCCGCAAGAATTTATTGAGGTACTGATGTTTGCCTACAGATATATCTTTGTTCTTCTTGAGGATGCAATGGTTATCTATCATGCCCAGAAAAATCGACTTGGATATTCAAGCATAAGGCGTGGATTGGATTCATTCGGTACACTTACCGGCTCTCTTATCCTTAAGGCATTCGATCATAGTCACCATATCACTACAGCAATGGTTCAAAGGGGTTATGACGGTAACATACCTATGCTCAAACACAAACCCTTCAAGGCTGTTGAGGTTATATTCTCTGTCCTGTTCGTTATTATTGTGGGGGTTATATGGAAGATGTAAAAGTCAGAAGATTGTCTGTTCAGATAGATTCGTTCAAATATCCTGACGGCACAATAGCCCTGTCTGATATAAGCCTTGAGATAAGAAGGGGTGAATTCATCGGCATATTGGGTTCAAACGGTTCTGGGAAAACAACCTTATTAACGATAATGGATGGACTGCATAAGGACTTTGAAGGCACTGTCCTTCTTGATGGCACAAATATTAAGAAACTTTCGCCAAAAGATATATATCGTAAGGTTGGTCTTGTCTTTCAAAATCCTGACGATCAGCTTTTTGCTACAACGGTGTTTGAAGATGTAACATTTGGACTCGCACATGCCAGTAGCAAGTGCAACATTATTTACAGAAGAAGAACCACAAAGGGTGTAAATCCATTAATACAATCCTTGTCAGATTCTCATTTGCAATCACCTTAGTTATCGCTCACAATTATTTTCCCTAAGTGTTTAC
>JBDRAP010000141.1:0-5953 GCA_043823615.1 bacterium | reverse complement strand
GTAAACACTTAGGGAAAATAATTGTGAGCGATAACTAAGGTGATTGCAAATGAGAATCTGACAAGGATTGTATTAATGGATTTACACCCTTTGTGGTTCTTCTTCTGTAAATAATGTTGCACTTGCTACTGGCATGTGCGGTTGACTTTGAACTCTAATCCTGCTACAATATCCTAATAAACAATCTATCACCCACAAGAGGCACAAACAGATTACATATAATAAAGCACTTGCTAATGGCTAACAAGGTGTTAAAAGCACGAACAAACCTTTTGATAGACCGATCATAGGTTGATTCCACCTCTGTTGGAAAGAAACAGCCCGGTAATTCCCCATTTTGTCGATGATATAAAACACACTCACAACATTTTCCCTTTCGACTGCATGGTTCATATGTACAGGTACAGTTTTTCTTGTTTGCTAATATATTGCATTCCATTATTGTCTCCTGTCAATTTTGATAATGATGAAATAGCACGCAGATAACGCAAATTAGACAGGATTACACGGATTTTCTCTTTATCTGTACAAATCCGCAGCATCCGTGTCATCTGCGTGCTATTATTTAGTCAGCAATTTCTTAATCTTTTCTGCCTTATCCTGATTGATATCGCCTACAATCTTTAACACCTTGTTTACTGCCTTATCACCTTGTATCTGATAGAGTTTATAGAGTATTCTGGCTGCCTGTTTGGGATTAATGCTTGGAGATACTAAGAGTATTGAGAGCTCTTCCATGCCCTTTGGATCAACCACTAATGATTCAGCTAATCTTTCCATGCCGGCAGACTCCATTTCTCCAAATCTACCCAAAGCCTCTCCTTCATCCATTATCCATGATCCAGACTCTTTCTTTACCACAGGTTTTACCTCTTCCTTTATCTCAGGCTTTGGCATTACTGGCATCTCTATCTTTGGCTTAGGAACAATCACTATTGGCTTTTCCATAGGCTTGCTTGACAGCTCCATGATTAAATTATCCACCCGACTGACCATATCCCATCCATCACCCTTTATCCTTATACAGGTTATTTTGGCTGGTTTTGGAGACAGTTCCATAAGATTAGGTGTAGAATAACCTATCCATGTATTCTTTTTGATCATTTCCCCACTTTCAGGATATTGTAGCTTACCCTTTGTCAGGAATCCATGCCTGAAGAGATGAGGCTTACCTGTAATATCCATGTATTCTATCTCTAAACAAACAGGATACCCATTCTGTTGATTATCCCCGGAAAGTGAGCTGGAAAGTACCTTTATCTCTCCACGCAACACACAGAGATTATATCGAATAACACTACTATCCAGCATCTGGAACACGCTTGCCCCACCAGTAGTAGAGTTTGAATCCTGCCTGCTTATCTCAAGACTATGAGGATGTTGGTCATCATCCTTTACTATCTCAGCCTTTATCTTTCCTGATCCTTTCGCAACAGACTGCCAGCATTCCATTCCCTGCTCAAATCCACCATTCATAAGTTTAGCATAGGTAGTTATCTGTGATACAGCAGGTACTTGAGGCTTTTTCTCTGAAATGACGACCCCTGTCGGTTTATGCACTTCAGCTACCTCAGCTGGTAACATGCCTAATTGAAGCTCAATACCATCAACCCTGCTCACAAAATCCCAACCCTTAGCAATAACCCTCGCCTCTGTTATCTTTACTGGTCTGGGAGAAAGCTGTGTCAGGTTTGGAGATACATAGGTAACCCACTGTCCCTTCTTTATTTGTTCACCGATATCCGGATAATTCAGCTTGCCGACTGCAAGGAAACCATGCTTAAAGATATATGGCTTGCCATCTGTACCGGTATATCTTAATTCAAGGCATACAGGATATTCACCACCAGCCTTGCCATCGCCAGACATGCTTGCTCCATCTATCTTTATAGCAGCCTTCAGGTTAATCTGAGTATATCTGTAAACATCAATATTCAATAGCTGCGAAATTCCTGCCTCACCCATGCCAGATTGTGACTTTTGTCTCTTCATCTCGATGGTTGATGAATGAGACTGACTATCGTTAGTAAGTCCGACATAGATATTTCCATCCCCTTCTTTTCTTGATGTCCAGGCATTCATCCCATCATCAAATCCACCATTGGTTAGCATGGGATAGACTGTTGGCAATAATGTAGCAATTGCAGGTGCTATTGCAGGCACAGGTGGTGCCGCAGGCTTTGGCAACTCTGGTGCCGGCGTTGTTGGAATTGTTGGTGCTGCTACCACGGACACAGGTGGTACAACAGGCTTTGGCTTTGCCTCAACAACCACCGGCTTTGGCAGCTCCGGTGCTGGCGTTGGAATTGCTGGTGCTGCTACCACGGGCACAGGTGGTGCTGCAGGCTTTAGCTTTGTCTCGACAACCACTGGCTTTGGCAACTCTGGTGCTGGCGTTGGGATTGCTGGTGCTGTTACTACAGGCACAGGTGGTACAACAGGCTTTGGCTTTGCCTCGACAACAACCGGCTTTGGTAGCTCCGGTGCCGGCGTTGGGATTATCGGTGCTGCTATCACAGGCACGGGTGGTGCCGCAGGCTTTGGCTTTGCCTCAACAACCACTGGCTTTGGCAGCTCCGGTGCTGGAATTGCCTTAATCTGTGCAGCTTCAGTTGCCACTGGAGGCAGTCCCCCTGGGAATGGTACAGGCACTTCAGGCTTTTTAATCGTAATCTCTACCCTTCGATTTTGTGCCTTACCTTCAAGTGTTTTATTTGAAGCAACTGGCTTTGCTTCTCCATATCCAACAGCTGTCAGATTAGCAGATGGCACGCCCTCCCTTTCAGTCAGAAATGCCATAACACCTTCTGCCCTTGCTTGCGACAATCCCTTGTTATCTTTGTATTTCTTTTGTGTAACCTGTCCAAGAGGAACATTATCTGTATGTCCACCTATCATAACCTTATAATCAGGATATGCCTTAAGGATATTTGCCACCTTTGTCAGGACAGGATGAGCTGTGGCTTGAACCACATGACTACCGGTAACAAAATTAACCGCTGCCTGAGTCATCTCTATCTTTATTGTCCCCTTATCTTCTTTAACCGTAAGCCCCTTTTCTCCCTTTATTTCAGCTAACGCCTTTAGTGGTGCTGGTTTTTCTTGCATAGGCGGTGCTATTATCTCAATTGGTGCCTCTGGAGCCAGAGCAGGTTTAGCCGCTATAATCGGTGGAGACAAATCCTTAGCAGTTTTTTCTACAATTGCTGGCGGCAATGCCTTAGTCAGGAGAAAATCTACCCTTGCCACTGTTTGTTCGGGACCAAAGAATACCGGCTGTCTCCTCTTTTCATACCCTTCAGACGAAGAAATAATAGTATATTCAATCCCTTTATTCAGGTTATCTATAGAATAGTTACCAGTCAAACCTGCCTTTGTTTGTCTTAAAGAACTCTGTCCCTTAAGAACATCAAGGGTTGTTCCGGAAAGCCCTACACCTGTTCCTGAATCCTTTACCAATCCATAAACAAATGGCTCCTCCGGGATAAGCAGCATCTTGAGATAGCTTGATTTTACTGATGAAACATCTATTTTTTGAGATGATGGCTTAAACTCATGTGCCTTAGCTGTGATAAGATGTTCTCCTGTAGAAAGCTCCCTGAATATATATTGTTCCCCTTCTTCCTGAGCAGCAATAGTCGTCCCATGTTCCTCAAAGATAACCCCTTTGACAGGAATTCCTGTATCCTCAATCCGTCCATCTATTGGGTGTCCAATATGAGCCTCAGCCACTATTGTCCCCTGCCAACCACTTGTCCAGTATTCAGTTGGCATGGATGAAATGCTTCGTCCATGCAGGGCCGTTCTGTTTGCTGGTTTTGCCTTATCATCTAAGGTAAGGAAAAGCGGTGTGCCAAAACAACGGTCAATATACATCTGATAGGAGAAAAAATCACATGGTTCTTGCTTGCAATTCTTATCAGCAAGATATATTTTTATCTCCCGAGGATCTATCCCTAAACGATTTGAGGCATCACCTGGGTTCAGGGTTACCTCTAATTGTTTTGAATCTATAGGGAGTCCAATCCTGAACAAGGTGGGTACTAATGTTTGCTGTGTCCATGCACTTGCCTTAAGTTCTTTATCATTCAGATAGACATTACCCATTGCAGTTACAACTGTTTTTTCCTGTCCGGAGCATTGATTATCCCATCCAATGTTCAGAGAAGCAAGCTGTTTTTTAAGTTCATCAGACAGCATTGATCCCTCCCGGATAGAACCTGCTGAGAGTGTAATTATTTCAAAGGAATCCTGTATCCCTGCCTCTTTAGCCGAGACTACCTGGAAAAAACAGCTTTTCTTGCCTTCAGCTTGCGAGAAAACAACCTTTATAGGGATATTTTTTGCTAAAATGTAGGTATCACCATATCCCGGACCAATAAGGTTGGGTGATTCTGATGATTTTTCAGAAGAAATAGCCTGAGATGGGGTAAAAACAAGCTCAAGGGTATCTGTTCCATGTCTTTTTACCAAAAGATTGCCCTTTATCGAACTAAAGGAAAGCTCCTCCTGTAATGCCTCTTCTATCCTGACAGGAATAGAAGATACAGCAAATCTCATCAAATGAGATATTTGAGCCTTTGAGGTCAATTCGGTAAAACTGGTATCACCATTTGGGTCATGAAGGATAGATAATGGCAGGAATGGAATTGTTGTATAAAACCACTGGTATTCTGATGAACATTTCATGGTAAGATAGGTGATTTCTTTTGTTGTTTTTTGTCCAACAGTCAGTCTTGAACAAACCGTAAGCCTATAACGAGCCTCTGGTTCTTTCTGAAAGACAGGAGCAGTTAAGAAATTTCTTATATCTACGCTCTTTGCCCTGCAAGAGATTGTGTCCCTGTCAGCACCTACAAAACACCATTTATCTGAGTGCGGAAATGTTTCCTTTTCAATCATTAATGAAACAATGTATGACTCATCAAATCCACAGCTATTTTTTGCCTGACAAACCACACCAAACCTGAACTGATTTTGCTTTTCAGGCATCATAAAATAGGATTCTTTTGCCAAAGATACCTTGGTTAATGTCCAGACAGGCACCTCTAAAAGCCCTTTCCATTCAGAGGTAATCCCTCCTATCATTACCCCTGGCGGGTCAAGGGTATTATCTATGCTAACAACACTAATAACATCTTCTCCATAACCAATATTTGCTAAGCAAAGAAAGAAAACAACAAATAACAGTTTCTTTAATTTTATCATATAATATGCCTCCTTAAATTACTGCTTCAATCTTTCCAAAAGTAGCGTTTTGTAGTAAAGAGTGTTGAAGAATTACCTTAAAGATAGCATATTTAATGCCCAAAGTCAAGAAAAATCTCGGGCAGGAATATATCCACAGATTTCGCAAGAATTACCACAAATTAAAGAACTTGCAAAACAAATGTGCCTTTCAGATTTTTCTTCCTCATCTCATCTGTAATCTGTGTAATCTGTGGATAATCTTACTTGAGTTTCTTACAAATACCCCTGCATCCCATGGCATTTCAATTTATCCACTATCTTTTTTACATCCTCTGTTTTTTCCTTTGGACATATTATGATAGCATCATCTGTATCCACAATGACCATATCGGTTACACCAAGCAGGGTAATCAGCCTTTTGGATGTTGAATATATAATGTTCCTTTTGCTGTCAACGCCTACATATTCTGCCCCATTGACTACATTTTCATTATCATCCTTTGGGATAATTTCCTCCATAGATGCCCATGAACCAACATCATACCATGGGAATATCCCCTCAACCACCACCACATTTTTCGATCTCTCCATGACCCCAAAGTCAATAGAGGTAGTCTCATCAGTTGGTAATGATTCAAAAACCTCTCGAGTAACAATATCAACTGCTTTTTCGTCCCCTTCTTTGAGGGCAAACTGGATTCTCATCAATCCTGCATGAAGATGTGGCATATACTGTGCAATCTCATCAAGCATTACCTGTGCC
>JBDRAP010000140.1:0-9249 GCA_043823615.1 bacterium | reverse complement strand
ATGCAATCTGATAAATAACTTGACATAATAGTTGTATTTCCACCCCCCTACCCCCGCCAGCGGGGGATAGCCTATTATACCACAAAAAAGTGAGTTTGTCAAGGGCCCCTACCCCCGCCAGCGGGGGCTAGCCTCGTGGTTGTGCGTTGTTTGGTTGCCTTTTCGGATAGGGACAAGCCTATCCCCCGCTGGCGGGGGTAGGGGGGTGGATTTTCCCTACGAGGTATGTCAACTTAATTAATGGATTGCATATATGTTCCCATGTTCCTTGAGATATAGGAAAGTATATAATTTGAGAGCTGTGGATAACTTTATCCCCTTGATTCCTTGTCTCCTAATTTCTAAAATTCGTAAAATTCGTGTTATTCGTGGTAAAATTTTACTTGACAGATTCCTTTAAACATTATATCGGGTTATCCTGATTCAGCTAATGAGTTATTCATTGTTATTTTTTCTTACACTACTTGAACACTTACCTAAAAATTAAACATCGCCTCTACTTTTGCTATCACCTGTGTATCTTTATAATGCATCAGTTGAATTGCCTTTGCCGGGCATTCTGAGGCGCATATCCCACAACCCTGACATTTGACGGCTTCGATTTCTGACCTTCTACTCTCTTCTTAAATTAGTCAATTTAGTCCATTCGTAAGCAATACCTTTTTGCATTATTTGTATTATTTTTTTATTCAATTAATGGACTTAACCTATCTTTAATTGCCTTTTCTATTTTATCGACATTATCTGTATTATTAAATTTAATTTTATAATAATTGGCAATTTTCTTTAAAATAGAATTGTCCATTTCTCTCAAAATTTTATTAGTTTTAATAGCATACAAGATATAAAGTTTTTTGTTTTGCTCTACATCTTCTATGTGGACAAGGGGAGACAAATTCCCATATAACCACGCATCTTCAGGATTAAACAAACTCTTTAGTGAATAAAGATACGAATACTTATAAAAATTTTCTAATGTTACCACTATTCCGTTAGGATGTTCTTTTGTCCAAAAAGATGTATTTTTCTTTAAAGAATTAATATCGCGAAAAGTGTAATAATACAAACCGATAGAAGATTTTTGGACATCATTTTTGCGTGGAGGATATTTATTAATATATCCATCCGTAGTTTTAAAATTAGATAAAACAAATGTTTTGTCATTATCTAATATATTAAATCTAAAATTCCTAATGTCCTCAAATGTCATTCCATCTGCATTTTTTTCATAAAGAGCTACCAATATTGGGAATTTTCCTGTTCCTGTTCCATAAAACAACGCACTAGAAAATATCTCACCTCTTATTAACTTGTAGTTGTCCTTAAAATTGCGTAATCTTTTAAAATTAGCTTCTTTTATTAAGTATGATAGTGGATGTAAAACACAAACGACATCAGCATTAAGTTTATGATACGACTTTAAGAAGGAAACACCTATATCTCTATCATATAAATCTTCATCGCATATATTTTGTCCCTTCTCGCCGCTCTTAAATTCTGATGTTGTATCATTATAAGGTGGATTGCCTATCATTATTAAAAATGCAGAAGAAGGAATTAAATATTTATCTCTATTGACTTCTATTAAAGAATTTGTGTTAAAAACATTGCATTGACTAAAATGTTGTTTGAGAAATGGACAGGCTTCTAAATCACAATCTGCTATCCGATAATCATAATGCCTCATATCGAATAAAAATGCCCCACAGCCCCCAGCACTATCAAACAGGATGACATTTTTTTTCTTGTTTTCTAAGTAAGGCTTTATAAATTCATGAACCAGTTTAACAAGTTTTTCGGGAGTATAGTAACTGCCTAATTGGATTCTTTCGCTTTTCGGCAGATGTTCTGCTAAATGAAATTGCATAACAATCACCTATTAATGTTAATAATTTCAAGAAGTATTTTAAGGATTTCGACAATATCATGATTGTGGCGTTTGGATGCCATCCCAAACACTTTCATCATACATACAAGATTCAAAACATTGGTCTTGCTAATAACATGGACAAGTTTATCGCCAGAAACAGAGGATTTACCTTGAAAATCCGATGAATTTTTAAATGCTTTTAAAGGGACACAAAAATAGACCATCGGCTGAACGCCAGAGGCATATTGTTGCTTTTCAATAGATACTTCTATCTGTGTTTCATCCAGAGTTTCAATCATAAAAAGTGTTGGCAACTTAATGCTTGTTTCTTCAAAATTTATCCCGTTTATAGTAATCTGTGAATGATGTTCAACGGTTATGGCTTTTTCGTCTATAAAACTTTTATATCCTCTTATTTCATTGAGTAAATTTTCCACTTCTCTTTTAGTAATAAATTCTAATTCCATAGCGTTATAAAACATTTCCGACAATTCATAAGGATATTTTGTTTTCCCGTTACTTCCAACAAAATATCTGCTTGTTAATTTTGTTTCTTTTTTGCCTTTTTCAACATCTTTTATAGGAACATCATAACCTATTTGCCATTCTAAATATGTTTGTTCATCAAAAGGACATTTTCTTGTAGAAAAAATTTCACCGAAATCTAATCTATTTTTTCTTTTCTTAAATCTGAATTTTCCAGCATTAGTCGCAGGAATAATTAACAAAATATTTTTTCCTTCAATAATACATTCCATTTTTATCTCCTTGTCTTTAGACCAATATTCCCTCTATACTTTTATAAATGACCCCACTGTCTTCTTCACTCTTTCAAGAGCAATTTTGTAATATTTCTCTTCTATTTCAAGACCGATAAATCTTCTATTAAGTTGAAGGCACGCCACAGCGGTGCTTCCACTCCCAATAAAAGGATCTAAAATTAAGTCATTTTCATTTGTGAACATTTTTAAGATTTCTTTTATAAAGTGTTTAGGTTTTGGTGTGGGGTGGTCTATATATCCCTCATCAGGTTCAACCATTTTTCCTGGAGTATCGACAAATATATCTTTGTTCCAGCGAAGGATTTTAGGATTTCCTTTTTTAAAAACAAAGCAAGACATATATTTTGTATATCCAATGGGAGATTTAACTCTTCCTTCAGGGCAATATAAAACTATTTGCCAAAAATAGTTGAATGGATTATCTTTAAACACTTGCGGAAGAAACTTTGTGCTAAAAAATGTAATAAAAAAACTATTGTCTTTTAAGACTCTATCGCATTCTGGCAGAACATTATAAAAAAGATTTAAATCAGCATCGCCTCGTACACCATCCTTATTTAATCCGTATGGCGGATCAGTAATTATCATATCTATGGAATTGTCCGGAATTAACTTTATCAATTCCAAACAATCTCCGCAGATTATTTTATTGATGAAATCTTCAGGATACTTAAGATTAGGTTTAATTATATCTCTATTTTTTACCATTTCCATTTTAGTTTTTCCTTACCCGCAATTGCAGATAACTTTACAAGCGAAATAAGTTCGTCTATCCCGATTCTGTCTGAAAAACATTTATCCATTTCTCCCCTCTAACTTCTAACTTCAAACAATGCCTTCACCTTTGCCACTACCTGAGTATCCTTATAATTCATAAGCTGAATCGCCTTTGCCGGGCATTCTGAGGCACAGATGCCACAGCCTTGACACTTGGCGGCTTCGATTCCTGCTACACCTTTTTCATTAATAGCCGGCACATCGTAAGGACACATCCGGATGCAGGTTAGACAGGCAACACATTTGTCCTGGTCTATCTGAGAGACAACCCCACCGACATCCAGATAGTCTTTTGCCAGTATCGTTGCGGCTCGACCTGCGGCTGAAAGTGCCTGGGAAATGGATTCAGAGATGTCCTTTGGTGAATGTGCCAACCCACACAAAAACATCCCTTCTGTAGCAAAGTCCACAGGTCGAAGTTTCATGTGTGCCTCAAGGAAGAACCTATCGGCATTTAGCGTTACCTTCATTAGCGGAGATAATCGCTCATTCTCCGGATGCGAAACAATTGCCGGTGCCAGCACTACCATATCCGCAGGCAACACCAAATCCGTACCAAGTATCGGGTCAAATATTTCTACTTCTAATGGGGTTCGGGGTTCGGGGTCAAGGGATAGGGGTTCAGGGTTCAGGGTTCGGGGTTCAGGGATAGGGGATAGGGGATTAGGGTTCGGGGTTCGGAGTTCAGAGTCCATGTTTTGTATTCTGTCTTCTGACCCCTGATCCCTGACCCCTGATCCCTGACCCCTGGCTTCTGACCCCTGACCCCTGACTTCGGGTTTTCTGTCCTCCTCATACCGGATAAATATCACCCCTGCCTCTCGTGCCTGGCAATAATAATCCTCACGGAAGCCGTAGGTGCGCATGTCCCGATACAGGATATACACCTCTGTCTCAGGGTTCATCTCCTTTAGTTTGAGTGCATTTTTTATCGCCTGAGAGCAGCAAATTCGGCTGCAATACGGTCGTTCCTCGGTGCGTGAACCAACGCATTGAATCATAACTACTGATTTTGGATTTTGGATTTTGGATTTTGGATTTTCAAATTCAGAATTCGACATTCGACATTCGACATTCGACATTATCAACCTCTGTTCCAATTCCAACTGTGTAACCACTCGCTCATCCTGTCCATACAGATATTCTGTGGGTTTGGATTCCACTCCGCCGGTAGCCACAATCACTACTCCGTGTTCAATCTCTCTGACCCCTGACCCCTGACCCCTGACCCCTGTTTTAAAATGACCCACATGTCCAGAGATAGCCGTAATTTCACTGGACAGATGCACCTTGATTAGATTATGAGTTTGCACCCTTTCGACGAGTGTCTTCAAGTATGCCTGCGGGTCGCTACCATTACAAGTAAAATGGATATGCCGTAGATTACCACCTAATTCCGTTTCACGCTCCACCAACTCAGTCTCAAACCCTTGTTCTGCCAATGAAACGGCTGAAACCATCCCTGAAAGCCCACCACCAATCACCAATGCCCTTCTGGTAACAGCCATCTTACTGGTATACAGTGGTTCAAGTAAAACTGCCCGCCCAACAGCCATCCTGACTAATTCTTTTGCCTTCTGTGTTGCTGATTGTGGATTTGCCCCATGCACCCAACTGCATTGGTCACGAATATTTGCCATCTCAAACAGATATTTATTTAATCCTGCATCCCGGATAGTATCCTGGAATAGCCTTTCGTGGGTTCTTGGTGTACAGGAGGCAACCACTACCCGATTAAGGTTATGCTCGCGCATCTTTTCCCTGATTAGTGCTTGTGAATCCTGACTGCAAACATAAATTTTTTCCTCTGTGCAGACTACATTTGGCAAGCCTGCGGCATATTGAATCACAGCCGGCACATCAACCACACCGGCAATATTTATCCCGCATCGGCAGACAAAAACACCAATTCTTGGTTCTTGACCGGTTACATCTATTTCCGGTGGATATTCCTTATGAATAATTTCACTACCACGCACTTCCCCAAGTAATTCCCCAACGCATGCCGCCGCACCGGAGGCTTGCATCACTGTCTCAGGTATATCCTTTGGCTCTGAGGAAGCACCGCAGACATAGATGCCTGGCTTTGTTGTCCCAATTGGGGTAAATGTCGATGTGCTACAAAAACCATACTGATTTAGGTCAATACCAAGATTATTAGCCAACTCTTGAAGTTTAGCCCCTGGCTTTAAGCCAACAGAAAGCACCACCATCTCAAATTCTTCTTCCACTAACTCACCAGAGGAAGCAACATATCGAATCATCAGGTTATTTGTATTTGGGTCTTCCTTAACTGTGGAGACCATACATCGGATATACCTTATTCCATACTCATTTTTTGCCCGTTCGTAGTAAGCATCAAACCCCTTGCCAAAGGCGCGAATATCCATAAAAAATATGGTTGGTTCGAGTTCATGGGCATGTTCCTTAGCAATGATAGCCTCCTTAGTGGCATACATACAGCAGACTGAAGAGCAGTATTTTCGTTCTTCATCCCGTGAGCCAACACACTGAATCCAGGCAATTTTTTTAGGCTCTTTGCTATCAGATGGTCGTTGAACATGTCCAACGGTAGGACCTGAGGCAGAAAGGTATCTCTCAAACTCAATGCTGGTAACCACATTCGGGTAATAGCCGTAGCCATACTCGCTCCTTACTTGGGGTGGGATGGTCTCAAAACCAGGGGCAAGGATAATACCGCCCACCTGGATTTCCACAACCTCCTCTACCTGATTATGGTTCACTGCCTTTGCCTGGCAGACCCGTTCGCACTCATAACACTCTGAGCATATTCCACAGGAAAGGCATCGCTGTGCCTCAGCCCTTGCTTGTTCCTCAGTAAAACCCAAATCAGCTTCATCGAAGTTGGCAAGCCTCTTTTTTACCTCTAACTCATTCATCCTGAGACGAGGCATTTTTTTAATACCCTCAAACGAGACCTCTTTGACCACATCAAATAGATTTTTCTTCCTGCCCTGTTTGAGGTCTATGCCGCGTAGATACCGGTCAATTGATTCTGCCGCTACATGGCCAGCCTTAATGGCATCCACCACAAACGCAGGACCAGAAACTACATCCCCACCGGCAAATACCCCTTCCTGATTGGTAGCCAATGTCTCCGGGTCAACCTCAATCGTGCCCCATTTGGTTGCTTCTACTTGCAAGCCGCCAAGGTCAGATGCCTGGCCAATAGCCGGAATAATAACATCAATATCTATTACAAACTCAGAGCCCTTGATTGGTACTGGCCGTCTTCTTCCTGATTCGTCTGGCTCCCCTAATTCCATTTTAATACATTCAACACTTACAACCTTCCCATCTTTGCCATTAGTTTTAGTAGGATTAGCCAGAAAATGTATCTTGATTCCCTCTTCCTCTGCCGCTATCACTTCGTGAGGGTCAGCTGGCATCTCATCCCTTGAACGACGATAAATGATACTTACTGCTTTAGCCCCAAGTCGCACAGCCACCCTGGCCGCATCTATAGCTACATTGCCACCACCAACCATCGCCACCCTCTGGCCGTTAATCTCAACTCTATTGCCAAGGTTTACCTCTCGCAGGAAGGAAACACCGGGTAAAACACCATTCAGGTTTTCACCAGGCACATCCATTCCTTTATTTACATGAGCCCCAACCGCAATCATCACAGCCTCAAACCCTTGCTTTTTCAAGATAGCGAGAGAATCTACGGCGGTATTTAGTTTAAGTTCAACACCGGCATTGAGTATGGCATCAATTTCCCGCTGAATGATAGCCTGCGGCAAGCGATAGTCCGGAATACCAACCCGCATCATCCCGCCGGCTACCGGTAACTTTTCAAATACCGTTACTTGATAACCAGCCAATGCCAAATCGTGTGCTGCGGTTAATCCTGCTGGACCTGAGCCAATAATAGCCACTTTCTTAGGGATGAGGGATGAGGGATGAGGGATGAGGGGTTCAAGGTTCAGATTCTGACTTCTGACTTCTGACTTCTGCCCTTCCCAGTCTGCCACAAACCGTTTCAGACTGGCAATCGCAATTGGTTCATCCACCTTGCTGCGCAGACACTCTGCTTCACATGGATGGTTACAAACCCTGCCGCAGATACCCGGGAATGGGTTTTCACGCCTGATAAGGTCAAGTGCCTCCTGGTACTTCCCTTGAGCAATCAAGGCAACATATCCTTGAACGCTAATATTTAGTGGACACCCTGACTTACAAGGTGAGGTTCCCTTTTTATCAATGGCAAAGGCACTGGGTACTGCTTGAGCATACGGTTTATATATTGCCTTTCTGGTATTAAGCCCCATATTGAACTCATTGGGTAGTTCAACCGGGCATTCCTTAGCACAATCACCACAGCCGGTACATTTAGTTATATCAATATATCGCGGTTTTCTACGGACAGAAACCTTAAAATTCCCCGACTCACCCTCCAGATTAATCACCTCTGATGTGGTCAAAAGCTCAATATTCAGATTGGAACCAACATCCACCAGCCGTGGTGACATAATACACATAGAGCAATCATTGGTTGGGAAGGTCTTATCTAATTGAGCCATCTTGCCACCAATCGCTGGTGAATCCTCAACCAGATACACCTTAAACCCGGCCTCTGTCAGGTCAAGGGACGCCTGCATACCGGCAATGCCGCCGCCAATTACTAAAACTGAACCAACCATATCTTTTGACATTATTGCAGCTCCTTAAATATTAGACAGGATTTACTGGATGAAACAGGATAATAAAATCTTGATAATCCCGTAATCCTGTCAAAAGATTTCTTTTAATCCCTCACCAAATTAGAAGTATCTATCAAATGCCTCTTCAACCACCTGTTTGCATCTATCCCCAATGCCATCCCTAATACTTCGGTAAAATAAAGCACCGGCATATTCGTCCCATTCTGCCGCATCTCAAGGTTTGCCTGACACATAGGGCAGGCAGTAACAATGCACTCAGCCCCTGATTGTTTTGCCATATTGATTAGCTTTTTCACCAAATCAACTACAATCCCGGATTGAGGCAAGGATAAACTCGCGCCACAGCAGTCTGTCTTATACGACCATTTCATTATCTCACACCCGCAAGCCTCAAGAAGCCTATCCATAGATTGAGGTTGCTCAACAGAATCAAAACCATCCTTATGCGGCGGTCTGGTTATTAGACAGCCGTAATATGGCACAACCTTTAACCCCTGCAATGATTTCTTGACCATCTTACGGATATTATCCACTCCAACCTCATGACAAATAACATCCAACAGGTGTCTTACCTGAATACCACCTGTCCACTGTATCCCAACTACTGCCAGAGGTGCTACCTCCTGCTCCAATTCCTGTCGTTTATCAGCATCAGCCTTCAGCTCTTCATCTGCCTGTTTTAGATTATGGTAGCAAGCAGAGCATGGCACGGCAACATCCAACCCTTGTTTTTGGGCAAGCAAGAGATTGCGACCACTCAACTGGATAGCCAGCTCATGATTCAGGCTATGAGCGGCACTGGCACCACAACAATTCCAGTCTGCTATCTCAATAAGTTCGATACCTAATGCCTGACACACAGCCTCTGTTGACTCGCCATATTCCTTCCCTGTAGAATGGAGAGAACACCCTGGATAATATGAAAAACGCATCATTTGCACCTCTTAATATTAAAAAGTAAGTTGTAACTCGATGTTCAAGTTTTTCGACATGGGCAATTAGAAACAAGAAATTATATCCACAGATTTCACAGATTACCACAGATGTAATGAAAAGAGCTATAATAATGTCACCCTTTCAGGGTTTAATTGGAATTATTCAATGAATGCTATAATAATATCATCCCTTCGGG
>JBDRAP010000139.1:0-2810 GCA_043823615.1 bacterium | reverse complement strand
TGAACCAGCAGTGATTTTTACCACTAATTTGCATGTTATTATTGTATTTCTGTGGCTTAATACAACAACCGCACAAGTCGGAATATTTTGTGGTTTGCAAAGTTTATCTTGTTTATAAAGTTGGGAGGATCTCATGATCAAAAATGCTATTGAAACAATTGTCAAAGGCAATAATCTATCTATGGACGAGATGATTGAGGTAATGGATGAAATAATGACAGGGGTTACTACACAGGCTCAGATTGGGAGCTTTATTACTGGATTACGGATGAAGGGAGAAACCGTAGAAGAGATTACCGGTGCTGTAACCGTAATGCGGCAAAAGGCAACTAAGATCCATACTCAGGGTGATGTGGTGGATACCTGTGGTACTGGCGGCGATGGCTTGCATACCTTCAATATCTCAACCATATCTGCCTTTGTTGCTGCAGGAGCTGGGGCAAGGGTAGCAAAACATGGCAATCGCTCGGTGTCATCAAAATGCGGAAGTGCTGATCTCTTGATGGGATTAGGGGTAAACATTGAGGCTTCTGCGGAGATAGTAGAAAGGTGTATTGAAGAGATAGGGATTGGATTTCTGTTTGCTCCAATGCTCCATCCAGCCATGAAACATGCTATCGGACCAAGGCGGGAAATAGGTATCCGTACTATTTTCAATATATTAGGTCCTATGACCAATCCGGCAGGGGCAAAATTTTAATTAATCGGTGTTTATGACCCGGACCTGACCGAACCCATGGCAAATGTCCTTAAAAATCTGGGAAGTACAAGGGCATTTATTGTTCATGGTGAAGAGGGATTAGATGAGATTTCCATATCCGGCAAAACAAAGATAACAGAATTAAGGAATAAAAAAATAAATACCTACTTTATCTCTCCTGAAAACTTTGGGCTTAAAAAGGGAATTATGGAGGAGATTTGTGGTGGAAGCATAGATGAAAATGTGGAACTGGCACTGGATGTGCTGTCAGGAAAAGAGCAGGGAACAAAAAGAAACATCGTTCTTCTAAACGCAGCCTTTGTCCTTCAGGCAGCCGGTATTACTGAGGATATAACTGAAGCTATAAATCTGTGTGCTCAATCTATTGACTCAGGTGCTGCTATGAAAAAATTGGAGCAGATGAGAGAGATGACTAATTGATTGGAAAATTAAAAATGCAGGGGATATATGTCAGTCATTTGGGGGGAAACGGACAACCACAAGAGGAAAGCATCTCTGACAGGATTGTCCCTACAACGACAACCATTATCCAGCAATTCTCATAGTAGCACAGGCTTCCAGCCTGTATACAGGCTGGAAGCCTGTGCTACTTTCCTACCAATCACTGACCAATTACTTTATTATCCTGTTTATCTTGTGTATCCTGTCAAAAATGAACGGAGAAAATCATGTCAATAAAAAAACAACTCAATAAACCACCTGATTATTTCAACAAGACGATTGCCTTTTTATTATCCCTTCTTGTCTTCATTGTTCCTCTCTTCTTTGGCTTAAATATGAACAGCCTTGACATCCAGAAGTTTGCCTGTTTTCATGTATTGCTCATCATCATCCTGTGGTGTTGGATAGCAGGAATAGTATTTAGTAGTGAGATACGGTTTAACTGGAGCCCATTATGCTGGGCAGTGCTTGTTTATGTAGCGGTTAATATAGCAGCAACAGTATGTTCTGTTAACCCATGGGTCAGCTTTTTTGGATTTTATGGGCATCATGAGGGGCTTTTATCCTTAATCAGTTATGTGCTGTTATTTTTTATCACCATCAATTTTATTGACAGGGCAAAGGTACCATGGATATTAAATGCCATTATTCTTTCCTGTGTTGTTGCCGGGGCATATGGTGTTATCCAGAGGCTTGGGCTTGATCCTGTAAAATGGGAGTTATTTAATGCTGGAAGGTGCCCTTCTACCTTTGGCAACCCGATTGGTCTTGGTAATTATCTTTCTTTTGGACTTATTGCCGGGTTTTGCCTGTATCTGTTTTCACTTGTCAACAAGCCCATATCTCAGCCTGCTCCAAAGAAAAAAAAGATGGCAACAATATCATCCACATCAACACCAAACCAAAATCTTAAATACATCTACCCCATATTCCTTATCCTTATGTACCTTGGCTTTTGCACATCTCAAACCAGGGCATCTTACCTTGGATTATTTGGCGGACTGGTACTGATATGCAGCTTATTCTGGAAGGCTTTTTTGAAAAAAGAAGTATTGGTTGTAGCCGGAATTATATTCATCATTACCATTGGGTTTAACCTCAATCCAGAGACATCCATGTTTCTGAGATTCCAGCAGGCTGTAAGTGAGTTGGCAGCAAAAGCAACACAACCAAAGGAAAAAATTGAGGGACAATTGTCAGAGGCGTTACCTACAGCAGGACCAGCCAGATTTTTCATATGGAAGAGTGTATATAATATTGTTAAGGCAAACCCTGTACTTGGCACAGGGCTTGATACACTTGGCATTGTTTATCCTCAATACAAATCCCTTGAATCAGCCAAGGCAGAGGGTGCCTATGCAGTAGCTGCATCTGCCCACAATGAATTATTGGATATTGCAGCATCCTCGGGATTGGCAGGGATATTTTCTTACCTTTGCCTGCTTGTTTTTTTATGCGTCCTTTGGATAAAAACATATCGAGCCTTTCCTGACCAAAGGCTTTATCTTTGTGCCATAGGCGGTGGCATCATTGCTCACATTATTCAGAATCAATTTAGCCCTACCGGCATTGCTGATTCCTGTACCTTTTGGGTAATGCTTGGGCTGATGGTTTCATCTGCTACAAGTGAACCACGAGTAATAAGATT